>JAZDIW010000307.1:0-11212 GCA_043804575.1 bacterium | reverse complement strand
CGCTCTCCGACGAAAGCTTGAACATACTGTTTTTTCGGAAGAAATCCCAGCCCGGTTTATACACCGGCTGGGATTCTTAACATCCGAGGGGATCGTGAGAAAGCGGCTGCGGCGAGGGGGAAATAGAGAGGTTTGAGATGCACTTTTTTGCCAAGAAAACCTGGGCCTTCTATGAAATTGTGCTCTTGAAGGTCTTCTGCCTCGCGCTCGGCATGATACTCGGATCCTATCTCCGGTTCTTTGTGCAGACCTACCTGTGGCTCTTTGTCTTGGTGGTCATTCTTGCCGTTCTGCGGCCATCCTATGTCGTCCTCTTTCGAAGGAACGGGGTATAGTAGCCGAGTGAAAATCGCCCATGATAATGTTCGCCAATTTCGGTGTTGTTACTCCCTGAATCGCGATTGATGCCTGGGTGTCGAGAAACTCCTGTAGCATTCGGCCCAGCAAGCTGGGCGCTACGCATTCTACCTGTCTCCCATCGTTGCCGAGTGCCGAAGATGGCTGAACAATCAAACCGTCCAATTTTGTCCCTCGCTCTCGCCTTTTCAACCTCCTGAAGCGCGCACCAGTTTGGCTCGCGCCAGTAGCAGGTCCGCCCGGGCCGTTACCTCTTGCATTTCGGCCTGCGTCAGCTCAAGCTGAGCATCGAGAACATCGGCATTCGTCGCCGTTCCCGCTTTGAAGTTGCTCCTCGTGACGCGATAGCTTTCCTCGGCTTGGACGACCATCTCGCCGGCAATCTTCAGCGCCTCGCGAGCCTCTTCGAGAGCCAAGTAGCTTTGTTTGACCTCGAGCCGAACCGCATCCGACAAAATGGCAGAGCTTTCGGCTATTTGGCGAAGGGCCAGATTGGCCCTCTGAAGTCTATAGTATTTCGCTCCGCCATGGAAAAGATCAAGCTGCAAAGCCAAGGTCATATTCCAAGTCGCATAGAACTCGGGCTCGATTTCGCGGTTCGGTCGCTTCCAGTCATAATTACCGACGACGAAAGCCTTGGGGAGAAACTCGCCTTTGCACATGGCAATCTGCCTTTCGGCAATAGCTCGGCTCGCATTCATTGCCTTTATTTCCGGGCGTGCCTCCAGAGCCCGAGCCATGTAGATCTCTTGAGATTCCAGCGAATCCGGTTCAAGGCCGGAGAAGGCAGTAGGTGCAATTTCGGTATCAAGGTCCAGAGCGAGTAGATGACACAGCCGAGAGCTCGCAAGTTTCGAGGCATTCTGCGCATGGATATGCTTCAAGCGAGCGTTCGAGAGAGCGACACGCGCCCGCAGCAGGTCTCGTTCTATCGCCAAGCCTTGCGTGCGGAGATTCTCAAGGTCGGTCAGATGAACTTGCGAGCGCCCGATAGACTCCTGCGCAACACGGACAAGCTCGTGGGCCTTGACCAAATTCAGAAACGCCTGCGTGACTTCATAGCGCACTTCCTCCTCATCTCTCCGGTAGTTCCATAGTTCTGCTTGGGTGCTCAGCGTGGCAATTCTATAGGAATTTCGGATCGCGCCGCCCGTGAAGAGAGGCTGCTCGAGCGATAGATTGAAATCATAGTTGTCTTCGAGGCCTGTATAAATTTTGTCTATGCCGGCATTTTGCAGCCCTGCCAAACTCGCCGGATTCAGATAGCCGCTTGCGACCAAATCAGCGAAAGGCACTATCAGGGGCTCGAACATCCGGTCGAAATTCGATGGAGCGATGTAGGGGCGCTGATCAAGCCTTGTGTAACTTGCCTTGGCGGCCAGGCGCGGAAAAAGCGCGCCGCGAGCCTCCTTTACACCATATTGGCTGCTCTTCAGGCGAGCCTGCGCCACCTTCAGAGAGCGATTCTGCTCCAATGCAATCTGAATGGCTTGTTCCAGGCTCAAGCTTCGAATCTCTGCGCTCCAAGCGACTACAGGGCAAAGCAGAAGAGCGGAGAGCCACTGAAATCGTCTCATTGCGGTTCCTCCCTACTTGCCGAAATCGGATTATGGAAAGCGGTCTCTGATGAAGAAAATAGGCAGATTTTTCCTGCGAATCAAGAGATAGGTGAGGCGAGCGAAAGAAAATCCTGTCGAAGAGTCAATAGAGAGAACCGAAAGGGGACTCTAAGAACCGATCTCGAAATAAATTTCCAGTCTCAAGGAGCATCGTGCGACTACGGCGCAGCAACGATGGCTGTCCCCGCGTACGCGGGGATTAGCGTATAAATGGCCCCCCTGTCATTCCCGCGAAAGCGGGAAACCACAATGCAAACCTGCTATGTCCATATTTTGGATTCGTCAAGGCAGGGAACCCTCTGTATCGGAGTGACCAGCGATCAAGGAGAGTGTATGAACATAAGAATTGAAAAGAGAATCGCTGATGGCGGGATTCCTATTATGATTTGGGAGAGAGTGGATTCCCGCTTTCGCGGGAATGACACCATCCATGATGGGAACGCCAGGTGTCCGTCTCATCCGCGGGAATGACAACTATCCGTGATGGGAAGGACAGGTGTCCGTCTCATCGACGAGAAGACGCCGCTTGCTCCCTTTTTCCCCTCGGTCCAAAAAACAAATGATTCCTCCAGGATACGAGAAACCACTCCCCCTTTCAAGTGTTTTTTCAGGATAGGCTCTAAGAGGAATCGGGCAGGAGCCAGGCACGAAGCGGGAAAGCGACCAGAAGCGCCAGGACCAAACCCAGCAGGTAGCCCCCGAGAACATCGGAGGGGTAGTGATCGCCGAGGTACACCCGACTGTAACCGACGACGATAGCCACGAGGTAGAAAAGAGGTACGACTTGCGGATAGAAATATCCCCAGTAAACGGCTTGTCCGGCCAAATTGGTGGCGTGCGACGAAGGGAAACTAAACGAAGTCTTGTAGGTCGTCAGTCCGAATTTGTCTGTGACAATCCACTGCCCATCTTGGTAGTAATGAACGCTCCCAATCGCATTGCAGGGGCGTTCCCGCGCAACAAAGGGCTTGATAAGCGACGACGAGACTTGATCCGTCATCACCACCAAAACGATGGCAAAGACCCCGATGAGGCGATTGCGCTTTCTTGCGCGAATCATGAAGATGAGCCAAAGGATTCCGAGGGGAATTTGCCAGATACGCAGGTCGGAGAGAATCGGCATCAACCAGTCGAAGAAGGAACTGGTGAATACCGAATTGACCAGATGAAACAAACCATAGTCCCACGCCGTGAACCACGAGAGTTCGCCCGTCATCACCATCTCTTTCTACACGACAATCATTTTTCGGTCTTCAATATAATCGCCTTCTTTGGCGCTGCTGATCTGTCGAAGCTTCTGCGTCAGTTTGGCAATCCGATGGATTTGCTCCTCGATGATGGAAAGACGTTCTTGCCAGGAGGGATCCCCTTTTAGAATATCTTCCTTCAAAAGGTGGGCTTGCCCAAGAGCAATTCCCAGAGGATTGTTGATCTCGTGGTTGAGCGTGACGGCCATTTGGCTGATGCCTTCCAGTTTCTTCGCTTGAGATTCCGCCTGAGCAAGCTGCTTGAGGGGTGTGACATCCGTCAGGAGGGCCAAGAGGCCTCCCTTGGGATCATGCACCAAGCCTTTCAGGGGTTGCAGCCTGACAAGATAGTGCCGAAGGATGCCATTTGAGCTTTGAGTTGCTTCGAAGACCTGTGGAGTCTTCTGCTTTAGCACGCTCTCCAGCAGCCTTCCTCCTTTCGCCTCCAGCCATGCCGGCAGTACCTCGGCCACAGGAACATTGACCTTCGCGGACTTCCCTTCAAAGATGCGCTCTTGACACGAGCGATTGGCCGCGACGAGCTGCAAGGAGGAATCCACGACAAAAAGCGCATCCTCGATTTGATTCAGAAGGGTCTCATAGAACTCGCGCAGTCTCTCATTTTCCGCCATCATGGCTCGATTTTCAGCAGCCAGCCGTCGGCGTTCGACCGCGCGCAACAGAGCGCGCTGGAGCCGCGCGTGGTCAACGGGTTTGATGAGATAGTCAAAGGCTTCCTGGCGCAGCGCTTCTAAGGCGCTCTCGAGTGAGGCATATCCCGTCAGAATGATTACATCCGGCCCTTCGGGAGTCTGACGAGCGGCCCGCAGGACATCCAAGCCATCCGCTCCCATCATCTTCAGATCCGTCAGGATCACATCAAAGGATTCGGCCGCGATGCGCTCGATCGCCTCATCCCCGCTGCTGACAATCGTAACATCGAAATCGGAGGAGAGCTTAATTTCCAGCGTGGTCCGAATCAGTTCCTCATCGTCCACAACCAAGACGCGGGGTTTGTTTTCTTTCTTGCGTCGAGCCATTCTTCTTCTCCGTTTTCCGTCAGGATGGCTGCGAATCCTTCTTCTGAACCAAAGGCAGCCAGACGGCGAAGGTTGAACCTTTTCCGGGTTCCGATTGAACCTCGATCCTACCTCCATGACTTCGAACAATCGCATCGGACACCGAGAGTCCCAGTCCCGAGTTCTTCGCGTGGGCATGCGTCGTATAGAAGGCATCGAAAATACGGGTCAGATGCTCCTTTTCAATCCCTGCACCGGTATCCGTCACTTCGACAATCGCGAAGTTTCGCGCCTTTCGTGTCCGAACGGTCAGCTTTCCGCCCGAGGGCATGGCGGTTCGAGCGTTCGTAAAGAGATTCATGAATACTTGTTCCAATTGGCCCGGTGACGCGCAGATCCAAAGAGGCTTCGCCGAGAAATCGTGCGCCGTCTCAATCTTATGGCTGGAGAGCTGTCCCCCCATGAAGGTGAGGAGACCTTCCAGAAGGCTATGGAGGTCGAGCTCTTTGCGTTCATCCTCGGATGGCCTGTAGAAATCGAGCATTTTGGCGAGCAGGAGAGAAATGCGGTCAATTTCTCGAAGGGACAGGGTCACAAGGTGTCGGTTCTTGTTTTCCTTGGGCAGTTCCTGCGCCAGAATCTCGATGGCGTTCCGAATGCCATAGAGAGGATTGTTGATTTCATGGGCCAGCCCTGCCGCCAAGCGTCCAGCCGCGGCCAGCTTTTCCGACCGCAAAATCTGTTCCTCGATCTTCTTCTGCTCCGTAATGTCCTGCCCGATGAGAACATAGCCCATCATGCGAGAGGCGGGATCCAAAAGAGGACGGACATTGAGCCGTGCAGGAAATACTTCACCGGTCGCCCGACGCAACTCCTTTTCTCCTTGCCAGCGTCCCCGGTGCAGAACCGCCCGAGTCACCTGCTCAAACCACCGAAGAGCTTCGTCGCTTTCCGGCTCCAAGACGGATACACTCCCTTTCTCCACAAGCTCTCGGGCCGAATACCCCAGGATTTTGCGAGCGCCTTCATTGACCGAGGTGACGATGCCGTCGGTGTCCGTCGAGAGAATGAAGAAATCTTCGGCCGACTGCAGGATATTCTTCAGAAGCTGGGTGACGCGCTGAACCTCGCCGGCCTTCTCATCCACCAGGTCGGCCAGCTCCGCCGCTTGTCTGCTTAGCCGTTCCTCGCGCTCTTTGCGCTCGGTGATGTCGCGTGCAATGGCCTGGGTTCCCAAGAAGCGCCCATCATCGCTGTAGGTTCCCCGGGCTTTCATTTCCAGCACACGGTGAGGAGGGGTTCCTTTGCCCTTCCCATTGCTGGTCAGAAATCGAACCTCGACCCAGTGATCCGCGCGCTCATCTCGTCGTCTTTCTCGAACATTCCAATGACATTGCGGCAGGTCTTCCGGATGGACCAGAGACAGGGCGTCGGTGCCCACCAATTGCTTTGGCTCATAGCCCAAGGTATGCTGAATTCCTTCGTTGACGAAAGAAACAAGTCCATGGGCGTCGAGGGAGTAGAAGATGTCCGAGCTATTCTCGACCAAGGTTCGGTATCGCTCTTCGGAAACCGCCAGCTCGGCCGCCCGCTGAGTGACCATCCGCTCGAGATGCTGCTGGTACTCGCGATTCAGCTTTCGCAGCCGATAGGTATCCAAGCTGCGCTCCAAAGCGGCAAAGAGCTCATCGGCCGAGAAGGGCTTTTCCAAATAATCCGTCGCTCCCTTTCGGAGAGCATCCACCGCAATCTGGTATTCGCCATAGCCCGTCATCACGAGCACGGGCAGTTCGGTATTGTCGCGTCGGATCTCCTCCAGGAGCTCGAGACCGCTGGGTCCCGGCATGCGAATATCCGTCAAGACGGCATCGAAAGACGAGTTCTTCCGGTAGAGAGACAGGGCTTCTCGGGTATCGAGGGCGGTCATGGCCGTGTGGCCGCGGATGGAGAGAAGATTCTTCAGAACAGTCAGAATAGTCTCTTCATCATCTACGACCAAGACCATCCCTCGCAGATGCTCGGGGAGTTCCGGCCCGGGTGGTGAATCCGAGGCAACCATGAGGCTCCTTAGTGGACTTCGGAATGTTTCTCTTTGGGGGCGACAGGCAGCAGGACACGGAAGGTGCTGCCGACGCCCTCTTTGGTCTCTACCTGAATCTCCCCTTGGTGGGATTGAATGATATTGGCGCTGATGGACAGGCCGAGCCCAGTGCCTTGGCCGGCTTCCTTGGTGGTGAAGAAAGGCTCGAAAAGCCGGTTCCGCACCTCCGCGGGCATACCCCCGCCCGTGTCGGAGACTTCCACAAACACCTTCTTTCTGTTAGGTGTCGTTCCGGCACGAACGGCCAGCACTTTCTTCCACCCTCGGGGTGCCCCTCCTTGGGTCTGGTATTTCCTGCCCAACTCATCCATCGCATCCCGCGCGTTCTGAATCAAATTGACCAGCACCTGCTCGATTTGATTCAGTTCTCCCCAAATGTCCGGAAGGTCATTGGGGATTTCGCGGATAACCTCTGTTTGATGGAGGCGAAGCTGCTCTCCCAAAATGGCAAAGGTGCCGTCAATGGCGGTGCGCAGGTTGATGCGGCTGAACTTCGACGAATCAATGTGACAGAAGCCTCGCAAGTGATTGATGATTTTGGCCAGCCGCACAACCATGGACCGAATCATTTCCAGATGATTGTAGAGCGTTTCGTCCGAAAGCTCGCCACGCTTGTGCAGTAGGCGAATCAAGTCCGTCGTAATGGAAATCCCGTTCAAGGGTTGTTTCATCTCATGGATGATGCCGGCCGCCATCTCGCCCAAGGAGGCCAGACGAGCCGAATGGATGAGCTGGACATCTTTCTTTAGAAGCTCGGCCGTCCGTTCCTCGACCATTTCCTCCAGTCGGGTCGTGTATTTTTGGAGCTGGGCCTCCAGTTTCTTCTGGGCGGTAATGTCCATGCCGATGACCAGCCGACCCACAACGCTCTTGCGCCGTCGAATGGGGGCTGTCTGCCAATTGAGCGTCCGAATCTCGCCGTTGCGAGTCCGGATATCGGCGAGGTAATCGGCCAGTTCACATGCCTTGACGGGGTGGAACAGCTTCTCCAACGCTGCGTCACCGTCTACGGCCAGCAAGGTGCATGGGTCAGACTCCCGCAGCTCCCTCTCGGTATATCCACAGAGTTTCTGGGCAAACTTGTTCCATCGGGACGGGTTTCCGTCGACGGGGAAATAGGCGATCAGGACCCCGGCGGCATCGAGGAGCCGGTCGGAGAATTCGAGGGCGACTTTGAGGCTCTGTGTCCGCTCATCAACATGTTCTTCGATCTCTCGCGTGATGCGGACAAGTTCCCGCTCCAGCGACTTGTGTTCCGTTGCATCCGAGAAACAAAGCAGGATTTGAGGAGGGCTTTTTGGGGGGACAAAGCGCGTGCGATACACGGAGAGCCAGCGCTCTCCCATTTCCAATTCGGTGCGGGTCGCGCGCAAGGGAGGACCGGAGGAGGTCTCGGCAAACCAAGGGCGCAATGCCTGACATCCTGCCAGCTCGAAGATCGGCCGCCCGAGCAGCTCTCTCTCCGGGGCGCAAAGGAGTTCCTCGGTATCCCGCGTGATGCCTTGAATGATGCCTCGCTCATCACACCAGGCGAATCCGAGGGGAAGTTTTTCCAAAAAGCCGAGCCAGCGGGCCGAAAAGCTCTGAACGCGCCGGCGTCCCAACGCACGCTGAACGATGTGCTCCAAATCGTCCAGCTGAAAGGGTTTTTCGACATAGTCATTCGCTCCGAGTCGGAGCGCTTGAATGGCCAGGTCCTTCTCCGAATAGCCCGTCATTAAGATGACTTGAATGGATGGGTCCTGCTTCTTGATTCGCTCCAGGACCTCGAGGCCATCCATGATGGGCAAGCGGATGTCACTCAAGACGAGGTCAATGTCGGACGCGGCGCTGAATTTGGCCAACCCCTCGCGGCCATCCGCGGCGGTCGTAACTTCGTAGCCTGCGGTGCGAAAATAGTCATGAACAACCTGGCGCAGGCTTGCCTCATCTTCTATGATCAGAAGGCGCGCCGGGTTCATAGAACAGAATTTATAGAAAATTTAATAGAAAGTCAAGACGGAAAATTACCAACGAGGCCGTGCGGATCATTTCTGAAACATCGCGTCAATTTGCTTCTGTTTCTCCTCCGCGGGAGCATATTCGGCGTTTACATCATAGCCTGACTTCTGTCGTCGGGCCATCTCGACTCGCAGTTGGAAGGTTGGCCGAAACGTCAGGGCGATCGAGACGAGGTTTTCCTCCGTCTCGCCCAGAAGCCCATAGGCCTGCTCAATCTGCTGGGCCGCGATATCTTGGAATTGGAGATAATCCATGATTTGGAGAGCGTTGCTTTGAGCGGTCTCCAGTTCGGCGACAAGGCCCCGCAGGGAATCGAGCAGCCGCGGGGAGGAAACCGGCTCGGTCCCTTGTTCCACCAGGGAGAGGATTTCGGTCATTTGCCGGCTTGTATTCGTTTGCATCGAGATCAGTTTTTCCACCGCATCCAGAATCTGATGGGTGGCCGTCTCCGTGATCGCGGTGACTTGTGACAATTGCTTCTCCATACGCGCAATCAGCCCCTCCGTCCGGATTTCCCACTGAGAGCGCTGCTCACGAATCGTCGAAATCACCCCTTGGAGGCAATCGAACGCCTGGTCCGTCAGGGAGCGGAGTCCTTCAAGTTCTTGGGAGAAGAGGCGGCCAAGCTCGGCGTGGGCTTGTGGGACTTCCGCGCAGATCCTCGCTCCAAGCGCCTGCAGAGTCTGGATTCGATTCAGAAGGCCGTCAGGGTCCATATCGTGTTCAACCTTTGAAGGGCAATCTTCGAGTTCGGTGGCGGGAGTCCCGTCAGAATGTCGCTGTGTTGTTGTCATTTTTGTCCCAAAATCGCGTCAATTTTTTGTTTCAGTGTCTGCGGGGTGAAGGGTTTCACGATATAATTGTTCACGCCCGCTCGCATGGCCTCAAGGACATCTTCCTGCTGGGAACGCGTGGTGACCATGAGGATGGGGATACTGGAGAATTCCGATTCACCTTTCATCATTTTCACGAAGGTGAGGCCATCCATCTCCGGCATATTCCAATCGGTGATAACGAAGCTGTATCCGTCGGTATGCAATTTGCTGAGCGCTTCTCTCCCGTTTTTCGCTTGACCGATATCTTCATAGCCCAAGTGTTTCAGAGTGGTCGACAAAATGCGCCGCATCGTCGGGGAGTCGTCCACGAGCAGAATCTTGAGCGGGGCCATTTCGTTGTCCCTTTTCTAAATGAACTTTTTGACAATGCTGTCCAACGCTTCCAGGGAAAAGGGTTTCTCCAGGAAGCCGTCGGCTCGAGCCGTTTTGTCGGCGAAGAATCTGCGGAAATGCGCAAAACCGGTGATGAAGATCACCGGCAGACTCGGATTGATGCGCTTGACCGCACTCAAGAGCTGAAACCCGTTCATCAGCGGCATATGAATGTCGCTGATGATGAGTTCCGGCGCATCCGAGAGAATGGTCTCGAGCGCCTTCTGGCCATTGGGCGCCCCAATTCCCTCGTAGCCCGAGAACCTCAGGAAGTTGATCAGCAAATTCCGAATGACCTCGTCATCGTCGACGACGAGCACCTTTTTCTTCGGCGTTTCCATAGTTCACCTGCATACCTGATAGAAGAATCCGCTAAGCCAAGGATCCTCGATTATTTCGATTGTGTCAAATCCAACATTTCGATGCCTTCGATGGAGTATTCCTTCACCACCGGCTCGGAGATACGTTCCAGTTGATTCAGAATACCCTTAATCTTCTGCACTTGTTTCTCGATGGTCTGCAAAGCCCCGACATCCTCGGGTGAAAGCTCGGCGATTTTTCGCTGCAGAAATTGCGCGTATCCCAAAATGACCCCCAGAGGGGTGTTGACCCGGTCGTTCGTGGTCACGGCGAGCTGCGTAATCGCGCGCATTCGCTCGCTCTTGATGAGCTCCTCTTCCAGCCGTCTCGCGGTCGTAATGTCATGTTCAATGACGGAAAATCCGATCATCGTTCCATCGGAGTTCGTGATGGGGGAATAGGTTGCCCGAACGGGAAAGATGGTGCCGTCTTTGCGCCGGCGCCAGATTTCCTTTTCCGAGAACGCTCCCTGGATTTGAAGGATATGGGCCACATCGGGAGCCTTTCGCTCGAATCCGGGCGGATCCAAGAAGTCATCCACAATCTGCCCGCAAATCTCGGCGGCCGTGTAGCCATACAGGTGTTCAGCCCCCCGATTCCAAATCCGCACGCGACCGACGACATCGCAGGAGAAAATCCCTTCTTCACTGTGCTGAATCAGGTGATTCAGGTAGTCTCCCATCTCCTTCAGGCGTTCAATCGTTCCTTGGAATTGTTCATGGATGCGCAGAAAGGTGAATTTGCGATAGGCCCGGTGGCAGGTGGCCAGAAGGTCGCCCGTCCCCAACGCTTTGCGGGCATAGTCATCCACACCGGCTCGAAGCAGCTCTGCAATGGTCTCTTCTCTTCCCGGTCCTACCATCACGATGAGCACTTGTTCGGGATGCATTTCTTGAACACGGGAAAGGATGCCCTGCCAGCCCCCATCCGGCAATTGCTCATCGGCCAACACGATTTGCACGCCCTCCTCCTGCAACAGACGCAGTCCTTCCTTTGTGGAGGAGGCCGTCAGCACGCGCCACGAGTCTGCCCGCAAGGCATCGGAAAGCTCCGTCAGCGACTCTCGGTTGGTGTCCATGAGGGCGACGGTCCCTCGATAGAGTAGAATGGCGGGGTCCGCCTCGGAATTCGGCCGGGGTGTGATGGCATATTGAATCAGGCGAATCAGGTCCGCCTCCTCATAGGGTTGCTGCAGGTAGGCACTGGCTCCAACATCTCGCGCCACCTGCCGGGCAACGATGTCCGGATAGGTTGCCGAGGTCAGAAGAATGGGAATCGAATGGAATTTCTCAAATCCCGG
>JAZDIW010000306.1:0-14331 GCA_043804575.1 bacterium | reverse complement strand
AGCTCGGCACGGCCATTGACCATACCGCATAGTTGTGCATTGAATTGCAATTTGCGAGAGGCGCCTAACAGGGTGCCTCTTCTTTTTCTGGGCAAGTCCTTTCATTTCAGCCGAGATTGGCCGGGCACAAGGATTGCAAGTCTTAGAAATGTCTATCTGTGGGAGAACGGTGCCATGAAAGTGCAGTTCCTTCTGGCCTGTCTTGTGGTTCCTTTGGCTCTCTTCGCTCAGGGCCATACTCGATTGACATTGCATGTCTTTCCGCCGGATTCCTGCTATGAAGTTGATTCGGTGGGGCAAGCCACATCCTCGGAAATGGGAATTGATACATCGTCCACCGGCCAAATTCTCCTTGTGGATTGGCTAAGGGATGCACTTTTCACGCGCGAGAGCCGGCGCGTTGTGATTGACGGGATATTCCGCGAAAGCACGGCGACAGTTGCGACTGAGACTAAGGGAGGTATCACCATTCCTTGGGACAGTTCGGTTGTTCTGCACTCGAACGAAGACCCAGCCGATTCTTTCCTTGTCAGCGCGTCGCGCATCGGCTGCCCGGGCACGGAAGTCGCGCCGAGTGTCGCAGTTTCGTTCCCGACGAATTCCGGTTGGAGCTTTCCACCGATTCGTTTTGGCCCGTTAGGAGGACATACGATCTGCCCGCTGGGTCAGGAGCTTGTGTTGGAAGTCTCGAAACAGGACGCCGCAGGGCCGCATGTGCGGCTTCAACGCCATGAAGCGTCTTGGAGCTCGCGCAAATAGAATATTGTCGAGTGGCAAAAAACAACGGGCGCACACGCGGGTGCGCCCCTACAAATCGCCGTGGCGGGTGTGTCACCCGCCCGGCATTTTTTTCGCCGAACTGGATTCTCAACCTGGCCGGAATCTTATTTCCGCAAGAATTCCTCCACTTCCTCTCGCGTGGCTTCGTGTGGGAGCCCGGTCAGTAGAGTAAGTGGCCCGACATAGGCGACGACTTCGTAGAACATCCCGCCGGCAAATTGCGCCGCCCGCACATGCACATAGGTTGTGTCCGTCGTGAAGCCGTGATAATAGTAAGGGCCGCCGACGGTCGGCGAATAGAATACCAGATAACCATTCACGGTGGTGGGGCAGCCGTAGATTGATACCGTGACAGAATCCCAATTCAGCCGCGCATCATTCCCTTCAATGGTAATCACGACCTGCGGCGAATCGGGCGTCGAAATCTGCTCGCCTGAAAGCGGGAAGCGGACATAGCCGCCTTGCTGGTTGACCGCATCACTCGGAACGAGGAGCGTGTCGCGATGAATGCCATCACCCAGTGGGTCGAAAGTGAGCGCAACTTCGCATGTGCTCATCTCGCCGGGAGCCAAAGCAAAGGAACTGGAGCATGTCGTTGTGCGCGAGAAGTCGGCTGTCGGAGGTTCAACAGGCTGGAAGACTGTGATGCTTTCACTGGCAAAATTCTTCAGGCGAAAAGTCTCGTTGGCGGTAGTGGGGCATTCGACAATTCCCGCATCCCAGGAAAGCACAGGTGTATTGGGCTGTGACGGCCGCACCAGCGCCAAATACCCCTGCGAACAGACAATCGAAAAGTCCCCATCCGAAATGTCGAACAGGGTATCTTCGAGTGCGCTCACTTTGACGCGGCAGTGCTGAGATAACGGGTCGGTAACAAAGACCGCCTCTTCGCGGTCGTTTACTGTGCTATCCACCAAGACTTCCCATGTGCCCGATGGATAGTTGCGATTAAGTTGGATTTTGACGCCACCTTCAAAGCCCAGACCAGTCCACCGAACAGTATCATATTGCAGAATTCGCCACTCTTCACCGCCGTTTGGTAACTGTACCCATATACCCGGCTCCGACCCGGTCTTCACAAGATAGAAATCTTGGCCGCCCGCACCGAAAGACCTGGTGAATCCCGCCACGATATAACCTCCGTCGGCGGTCTGCTGAACGGAATAGGCTTCATCATAGTTGCTTCCCCCGTAAGTGCGCGTCCAGAGCGTGTCCCCTTGGCTATTCGTCTTCATAAGATAGAAATCAGACAGGCCCGCAGCGAAAGAATTGGTGTATCCCGCCACGATATAACCTCCATCGGCGGTCTGCTGAACGGAACGGGCGACATCACTGCTGCTCCCCCCATAAGTGCGCGTCCAGAGCGTGTCGCCTTGGCTGTTCGTCTTCGCCAGATAGAAATCAAGGACACCCGCACCAAAAGAAGAGGTGGTTCCCGCCACGATATAGCCTCCGTCGGCGGTCTGCTGAACGGAATAGGCAAAATCATCATTGCTCCCCCCATAAGTGCGCGTCCAGAGCGGCTGGCCTTGGCTATTCGTCCTCACAAGATAGAAATCATAGCCGCCCGCACCAAAAGAAGAGGTGGTTCCCGCCACGATATAGCCTCCGTCGGCGGTCTGCTGTACGGATTGTGCCCAATCCCAGCTGCTCCCTCCATAAGTGCGCGTCCAGAGCGTATCGCCTTGGCTGTTGGTCTTCACAAGATACATATTAGCGTAGTTCGGTGTCCCCGCACCGAAAGAATAGGTGGTTCCCGCCACGACATAGCCTCCGTCGGCTGTCTGCTGAACGGAAAGGGCTTGATCCCAGTCGATCCCCCCATAGGTGCGCGTCCAGAGCGGCTCGCCCGAGCTATTCGTCTTCACAAGATAGAAATCATAGCCGCCCACACCGAAAGACCTGGTCTGTCCCGCCACGGTATAGCCTCCGTCGGCGGTCTGCTGAACGGAATAGGCAAAATCATCATTGCTCCCCCCATAGGTGCGCGTCCAGAGCGTGTCCCCTTGGCTATTCGTCTTCACAAGATAGAAATCTTCGCCGCCCGCACCGAAAGACCGTGTGTGTCCCGCCACGATATAGCCTCCGTCGGGAGTCTGCTGAACGGAATAGGCCCAATCATAGTTGCTCCCCCCATAAGTTCGCGTCCAGAGCGTGTCGGGGGCGGGTTGGGCCAGAGCGGCAGCCGCCATCGCCAGAACGCTAATGCCCCAGACGATTCCAATACGATAGAATTCCCTCATCTCTTGCCTCTTCCAATTTCTAAGATTTCTGTTTATAAACAGACCTTTATGGCACAGCGTTCTTGAACTTCGTGCGCCATGAGCAATATAGGTATGCGTCTCCCCAATGTCAAGATTTTTCGTTGAGAAAAGTTGATTATTTCTTGGGTTTCACGAGGGAGGATTGCAGGCGGGGTATGGGAACTGCCTTCGCGAAGAAGGGGCGCACTGCCGTGCGGCACTACCGAGACGGCCTTTCTTCCGGCAGGGTTAGGGGTGGTTGCTCGGCAGAGGATTTATTCAACAGGCACGGTGGGGGGAGGGGGAAGAGTGTCGCGTCCGGTGAGTTTGAACATGCGGCGAAGTGCGCGTTCGGCACGCAATCGGATGTCTTCCGGCATAGTTATCTCGAATTGCAGCTTCTCGAGAGATTCAATCACATTCCGGAGTGTGATGCTCTTCATGAAGGGGCAGATTTTGCAGGCGCGATAGAATTGCTTGTCGGGCACTTCAATGCTGAGAAGATCCGAAAGGCCGCATTCGGTTACGGCGAGAAACTCTGTGGCGTCACTCTTTCGTGCATAATCAATCATTCCCGAAGTCGAGAGCGTTGCGTCGGCCAAGGCGAGCACATCGTCGCGGCATTCGGGATGTGCAAGGACTTTCAAGCCGGGAACGGCCTCGCGCATCTGCAAGACGGCTTCGGGCGTGATTTGCTCGTGGATATAACAGGCTCCGTCCCATGCAATAATATTCTTGTCGGGAACATTGTTGGCGACATGGCGGGCGAGGTTTCGGTCCGGAATGAACAGGATATTCTGGTTGGGCAGCGAACGGACAATCGTAACGGCATTGCCCGATGTGCAACAGATG
This sequence comes from bacterium, assembly GCA_043804575.1. Taxonomy (GTDB): domain Bacteria; phylum Electryoneota; class RPQS01; order RPQS01; family DYHQ01; genus JAZDIW01. The sequence goes on along the minus strand of JAZDIW010000306.1, from coordinate 10,456 downwards.
TCGCTGAGAGCTTTGACTTCCGCCGTTGTGTTCACATAGGAGACAATCGCCAAATCGGGAAATACCTTCCGCAGCTCCTCCGCGCGATCTTGCACAGAGGTCGCCGTCGCGCTATCTGCCAGAGAACAACCGGCCGAGGGATCAGGCAACAGCACCATTTTGGACGGATTGACGATTTTCGCCGTTTCGGCCATGAAGTGAACGCCGCAGAAGACGATGATTTCGGCGTCTTTCACTTCCGCGGCCTTGAGCGCAAGTTCGAGAGAATCCCCTGTCACATCAGCGACCTCGAAGATCTCCGCTCGCTGGTAATTGTGCGCCAGCAAAACCGCGCGGCGTTGGCGCTTGAGGTCGCGCACTCTCTCCAGCAGCGGCTCGATCTCTCTGATTTTCTCCGGCGTATAGTACCAAGGGTCCGCGCGACGGAGCCTTTCGTATATTTGAGTTGTCATTGTATTGTGTGCCAACTGTTCGATGGCCTTCTCCCCACTCAACGAATCAGGCGGCGCAGATTGTCCGTCAGGAGCAGTGTGATTTCTTCCCGCGATAAGCCTCCTTCATAGAGTCTGGAAACCGCCTGCATGGCCGCCTCCTCCCCACTCATCCTGAGTAGCGGAGCAAGACTCAGACATACCGTGCGCTCCGCATAAGGGCGGACAGCTTTCACATCGTCTATGGTCGGCGTGTCCCGGGCCTCAAGAAGCAGCACAGCCGGACTCGTTATGAGGGAATCGCGCACGGCCTGCGGCAGTCGAGAAAACTCCTGCAAAGGAGCCTGAATGAGTGAATGACTACCCCATTTCCGGACGCGCAGCGGCGTACCGTAATCCATGGGCATCAGAGCAAAAACGCCCGCGTCCTGCAGTGTCGAAATCACATCTTCCTCCAGCTTCCTTTTCTGCTGCTGTGCGGAACCCAGTTCGATTACACTGACGCCTTGCCGAAGCAGCACGTCCACTTCTTCGAGCGGGCGCCCCGCGAGAGCGTCAGAAGATACACCGAAAACAAGCGCGGGCTCCTGGCGTCGAAAGGCCTGCAGAGCCGTGGGGAGTGTGCCGCAATGGATGTCCTGGTCTTGGCAAATCCGCTGAAGACTTGCCATGGCTTCGATGAGCGTCCAAGTAGAGGCAAACTCACTGCGCAGCCATACCAATTGAATTCCCGCGGCAGGGAGCAATCCTCGGCGCAAAGAAGCATCGAAGATATCAAATCCTTTCCAATCCACCGAAGTGCCGAAGCGTGTCAGAATGCGCAGGGAATCGGGGCGGCCAAGGGAATGGGGATAGTCATTCAAGAGATAGAGCAGCAGGTCTTGGGCGCGCGTTCCGGCGCTTTCGATGACCTCGCGGCGGATATGGACGGCGTCATCTTCGTATTGATGGTAGAAAGGATGTTCACCGGAACTCCATAAGCTGATCGAAGGAACGCCTGCTCGATGGAAGGGGCCGTAATCACCATACCAAGTGGTAGACGTGCGATACAAGCGCAGCTTCTCGCCTTCCTCGGGAGTTAGGCGTTCCCTGTAATCCTTCCAAGCACGCCCCAAGAGTTCTCCCCCCGCTATACCGACGGTTCCGTCTCCTTGCCCGACCATGTCAAAATCCAGCAGGGTGACAATCTGTCCCAGGGGCACCGTCGGACGAGTGACGAAATGGCGAGAGCCTAACAGACCGTCTTCCTCGCCCGTGAAGAAGAGAATGAGCAAGCTTCGCTTCGGAGACCCGATTTCTTGCGCAACGACGCGAGCGAGCTCCAAAACAACACCGCAACCCGAGGCATCATCGTCCGCTCCGTTATAAGTCAGCAGGTTCCCATTGCGGCCGATATGATCCCAATGGGCACCGATGGCAACGATTTCTCCGCGCAGTGTCGTATCCGTCCCATAGACGAATCCCAAGATATTGCGTGCGGAAATTGAAGGAGTCTTGGAGACGCGAGCCGAAATCCAGAGGCGCTTACGCACATTTAAAGGATTCGCGCCTTTTTCCAGAGAGGCCAAATAGGTATTCAATGTAAAGCCCGTATCCCGAAGGAGCAGGCGCATAACGCGGTCTCCGATATAGAACATAGGGACTTTCGGATTGTAAACGCCTTCGGGAATGGCGCCGCCCTGAATGGGCAGACTTTCTTGATAGAAGAGAACGGCCACGGCTTCTCGTTCGAGAGCCCAGCGTACGAGTTTCTCGCGAGGATAATCGAGAGTGAAATCATAGGGCTGATTCTGGGGCGACTTGCGCACGATAACCACCGCATGGCCTCGGACATTCAAGTCACCATAGTCTTCGCGCTCTTTGTCGGGGCGGTCAATTCCGTATCCGACTACGGCAACCGGCGCAATAAAGGCCCCGCTGCCGGAATGCGTGAGCAGAGTGAAGTCGTCGCCGTAGGTGAAATCCACCTTGCCGAAGGGGGACTCCATGAGAGTCAGTTCGGCCCCATCCTCGCGCGTGACGAGCATCGGCACTTCCTGGAAGTAGGTATTATTCCAACCGGCCGGCAACACGCCCGCAGCCGCCAGCTCACCGGCAAGAAACTCCTCGGTTCGCTGACCGCCGAGCAATCCGCTTCGCCGGCCCTCGAAGCGATCCGAGGCAAGAGTTTCAATCGCTCTCATCGCTCGACCTGCATCGAAGGCAAATCCCTGCAGCGCCGCTACCGCAAAAAATAGAATAAAGAAAAGGGTACTCATTCGATGCTCCTTGCCGCAGGGGCAACTCGCCGCTGCTCTTTCCTTTTTGCCGAAACACGCCTCCGGCTGTTCGAATCGGCTTGGCCGCGCTCCGCAAAGATCTTTCGGAGATATTTCCCGGTATAACTGAGTGGCACTTTCGTGATCTTCTCCGGAGGACCCGCAGCAATGATGCGACCGCCCTCCTCGCCTCCTTCCGGTCCAAGGTCAATCACCCAATCGGCGCACTTGATGACATCGAGATTATGCTCAATCACGACGACGGTATTCCCTTTGTCCACGAGAGCCGAAAGGACACCCAACAGCGTGCGAATATCTGCAAAATGCAGTCCGGTCGTTGGCTCGTCAAGAAGGTAGAGTGTCTGACCGGTGGCCACGCGTCCGAGTTCCGCCGAGAGTTTGACGCGCTGCGCCTCTCCTCCAGAGAGAGTCGTGGCCTGCTGCCCCAGATGAATGTAGCCGAGCCCCACATCGTAGAGCGTCTGCAATTTGCGGCGAATGGACGGGATATTCTCGAAAAACTTCAGGGCCTCGGCCACCGTCATGTCGAGCACATCGGCAATGGATTTGCCTCGAAAGCGGACTTCCAGGGTTTCGCGATTGTAGCGCTTACCCTTGCAGACCTCGCACGGAACATAGACATCGGGCAAGAAGTGCATCTCGATTTTGATGATGCCACCTCCTTGGCAATGTTCGCAGCGGCCGCCTTTGACATTGAAGCTGAAGCGGCCAGGCGTATAGCCGCGAATCTTCGCTTCCGGGAGTTGGGCAAAGAGATCACGAATGGGTGTGAAAAGCCCGGTGTAGGTAGCCGGATTGGAGCGCGGCGTGCGTCCAATCGGCGATTGATCCACATTCACGACTTTGTCAATCGCTTCTGCGCCTTTCAGTGAATTGTAGGCCAGAGGAGTATCTGTGGCGTCGTAGAAGTGGCGAGCCAAAGCGCGATAAAGGGTTTCATTGATGAGAGTAGATTTGCCGGAACACGAAACGCCGGTGATGACGGTGAAAGTCTCCAAAGGGATTTCCAGAGTGACATTGCGCAGATTATTGCCGCGGGCACCTATGAGCTGCAGAATCTTCCCATTGCCTCGTCGCCGCGCTTCTGGAACAAGGATCTTCTCTTTGTTCGATAAAAATCTGCCTGTGACGGATTCAGGACAGTCAGCGATTTCCCCGGGAGCTCCCGCCACAACCAAATATCCTCCCTCGACACCCGCGCCCGGACCCAAGTCCACGACATAGTCCGCGGACTCAATCATTTCGCGATCATGTTCGACGACAATCACGGTATTGCCGATGTCGCGCAGTGCCGTCAGAGTTCGAATGAGGCGTGCGTTGTCGCGTTGGTGCAGACCGATGGAGGGTTCATCGAGAATGTAGAGAACGCCGGTGAGCTGTGACCCGATTTGCGTCGCCAGTCGGATGCGCTGCGCCTCCCCTCCGGCGAGGCTTCCGGCACTCCGGTCAAGCGTCAGATAGTCCAACCCGACATTGATGAGGAAATGCAGCCGCTCCTGAATTTCTTTGAGCACCTGTTTGGCAATGGCTTGCTCTCGGGCCGTGAGCGTCAGGTCGCGGAAGAATTCCTGCGCATCTCGAATGGAGAAACTCGTGACTTCGGCAATATTGCGTCCTGCGATTTTGACCGCCAATGCTTCCGGGCGCAGGCGTTTGCCCTCGCAATCGGGACAGGGGACATTGCCCATGAATCCTTCAATCCACTCGCGTACGCCGTCGGAATTGGTCTGACGATAGCGACGCTGAAGATTGACGACAACGCCTTCCCAGGTGCCGGAATGCTGATACCGAGTGTCTCCATCCGCGGATTCATAGCGGAATTGGATCGTTTCGCGGCCCGAGCCGTAGAGAATGATACGCTGATGCTCCGGTTTCAGCCTTCGAAAGGGAACATCCGCACGAAAACCGAAATGCTGCGCCACTTGCTCCAATTGCTGATAGAGCCAGCCCTCATACAGCCCACTCATGCTCGCGATCGCCCCTTCCTCGATGGACAGATTGGGATTCGGGATGAGCCGTTGAGGATCAATTTCCATCTTGAAGCCAAGACCCGTGCAGGTCGGGCAGGCGCCGAAGGGACTATTGAAGGAAAAGAGGCGAGGGGCAATTTCGGAAAGGGAGATGCCACAGAGAGTGCAGGCGTATTTCTCGCTGTAGGTGACCTCTTCCTTCTCTTCCTCAACGATGGTCACGAGGCCGCTGGAGAGCCGAAGCGCCGTTTCGACCGATTCGGTCAATCGGGAGCGAATGCCTTCTTTCAGGACGATGCGATCCACGACGACATCAATGCTATGTTTCTTATTCTTATCCAGCTCGATCTTCTCGTCTAAGGAACGGATGGAGTTATCCACACGAACCCGCACAAATCCATCTTTCTGTATCTGACCGAAGAGGTCTTGATAAGCCCCTTTGCGACCGCGAACAAGAGGCGAGAGTAGTTGGAGTCTCGCTCCTTTGGGCCTTGCGAGAATGGCATCTACAATTTCTTCCGCACTTTGCCGCTGGATGGGCTCGCCGCAGCGCGGACAGTGGGGATGTCCCACGCGAGCGAAGAGAAGGCGCAAATAGTCGTAGATCTCGGTGACGGTTGCGACCGTAGAGCGCGGATTGCGCACGCCGGCTTTCTGTTCGACGGAAATCGCCGGAGAGAGGCCCTCGATGCCATCCACATCCGGTTTTTCCATAAGTCCAAGGAACTGGCGAGCATAGGTCGAGAGCGATTCAACATATCGCCTCTGTCCCTCGGCATAAAGCGTGTCGAAGGCGAGGCTCGATTTCCCGGATCCGGAGAGGCCGGTGATGACGATGAGGCGGTTGCGCGGCAGAACCACATCAATGTTTTTCAGGTTATGTTCGCGCGCGCCTCGAATGCGGATGTGCGGAGATTCCATGAACTTCGCTTGATTTCTCTCTATACAACTTAGTAAAAAAAGCCCAGAAAATCAAGCAGGTTTCCCCTCGGGTGCAACTCTTTCCCTCGACAAAAAAGTTCTTGACAAAACGAGAAAGTTTTCTTATATTGGTGCCGCTTTGCCCCTTTTGGAATCCCTCGAAACCCGCACCAGACAAGGCTTTTCAGGTATATTGAATGTGGCGTCGCTACTTAGCATAGTGGTAGTCCGGCTCAAGTGTTCAAGACCATTGGGCGACAGAATCTATGACGGATCGCCACGGACAGAAGTTCGCTGAGAGTTCATCCATGTGAGCGGAAGAATCCAAGAATTCAAGAGAAGAAAAATAGATTGTGAGGATTCTCTATGCGGAAGGGACGAGTTGTTGTTGTCGACGACGAATTTCATATGAGAGAGCTGATCTGCGAAACGCTGCGGCGCAATCACTTGGAGGTCGAGGCGGTCCCGGATGGGCCGACGGCTTTGGACGTGTTGGCACAGCGTCCTGCGGATCTCGTGATTAGCGATGTGAAAATGCCGAAGATGAGCGGACTGGCTCTGCTCAAGGACATCAAACAGAGCTACCCGCGAGCCAAAGTGGTCATGATTACCGCCTATGGAACGATTGAAGACGCGGTAATCGCCATGCGTGAGGGTGCCTTTGATTATGTGCAGAAGCCCTTCGCTCCGGAAGAACTCATGCTGCGGGTGGAGAAGGTCTTTGAGTATCGAGACTTGGTCCAAGAAAATGCGAATCTGAAACACCAACTGGGGACGCGCTTTCGCTTCGATAATATCGTGGGCACAAGTCTGAAGATGCTGCAGCTGTATGAGTCGCTGGAAATGGTCAGTGCGACCAAGGCCAATGTGCTCATTCAAGGCGAAAGCGGTACCGGCAAAGAGCTGGTGGCGCGCGCCATTCATGAGAATAGTCCGAATCGCTCGGGACCCTTCATCAAGGTGAACTGCGCGGCCCTGCCCGATACACTGATGGAGAGTGAGCTCTTCGGCCATGAAAAGGGAGCCTTTACCGGTGCGATCAAGACCGTCGAAGGCCGTTTCTCTCTCGCCCATGACGGGACCTTGCTTTTGGACGAGATCAGCGAAATGAGCCCTAATATGCAGGCCAAACTCCTGCGCGTCTTGCAGGAGCGAGAGTTTGAACGCTTGGGAGGGCGCGAGACCATCAAAACGAACGCCCGGATTATCGCCACAACGAATCGGGAGCTAAAGGCGCTCGTCCGCCAGGAGAAATTCCGAGAAGACCTCTATTATCGCCTGAATGTCTGCCCCATTTTCTTGCCCTCTCTTTCGCAGCGCAAGGAAGATATTCCGCTTCTGGCGAATCACTTCCTGGAGATCTATTCCAAGGATTACGGCCGCGCGATCGAGTGTTTGACCGAGGCGGCCCTCGAGGTACTTCTGCACTATCACTGGCCCGGAAATGTGCGGGAACTGGAGAATACGATTGCGCGAGCGGTCGTGATGTGTCCGGAGAGTCGAGTGGATGTCAAGCATCTGGCGATTGATGATCTCGAAGGCTCCCCCGTGATTCCTTTGGCGCCGGAGGGGACGCTTCCCATCACCTTGTGGGAGATTGAGCGGGCGGCCATCTTTCGGGCCTTGAACGAAAACCACAACAATCGCACGAAGACCGCAGATATGCTGGGGATCTCGATTCGAACGCTTCGCAATAAACTGCGAGAGTATCGAGCCGAAGGGGTTGCCGTATAAATAGCCTCCATGCCGCCGAACGGGCGGCATCGGATCGAGGAGGGTAGTCGCCGGACGGAAATGTCCGGCGATTTTTTTTCTCCGCGAAGACCGCCGCGTAGACAAGCGCCCTCGATGTAGAGAACGCTATCGCATAGTTCAAAGAAGCTGCCAAAAAAGCGAAAGCGATTGCGTAGGTAATTTCTGCCAAAGGGGATGGAAAGTGTGGACCATGCGCGGCCTTACAAGGTCAACCTGCCGGACTCTTATAAGGATAGAGGGAGCGAAAATTCAAGTTTTTCGGTATCGGCACGATAATTGTGATTATGGAATGTCACAGAAATCTCTCGAGCGAGGGTAGCATGGACCTCGAACCTCTCTTCACCACGATGAACATCTCGAAATCCGGACTGATCGCTCAGCGGAAACGATTGGATGTCATCGCCCAGAATCTGGCCAACATCGAGACGACCCGAACGGCTGAAGGCGGACCCTACCGGCGACAAGTCGTTTCGCTGGAGGAGGGGAAGACGCCTGCCTCGTCGGAGTCCGAGGCGAACTCGGAAGGTCGGAAGTTCGGTGGCGTTTTGGCGAAAATTCGTGAAGACACAAGCCCCTTTTCCGAGGTGTATGATCCGAGTCACCCGGATGCCGACAGCGAGGGATTCGTGCACTATCCGAATGTGGACATCGTCAGTGAAATGACCGAGCTCATTTCGGCCACGCGAGCCTTTGAGGCGAATGTGACGGCCTTCAACGCGGCTAAGCAGATGATGAGGAAAGCACTCGAATTGTGAGAGATTGGTCATGAGAATTCAAGCCCCGTTGGATTATACGCCCATTCTTGATCGTAAGGCACACCTTCCGGGGCCTTCGTCCGTCAGGCCTGCTTCGCCGGAACGGATGCCGGAAGAATCCACTTTGGAGAAACCGTCAACCAAGATAGAGCCGCCTCCGTCTTCGTTTCTGCCCATTCTGGGTTCACACATAGATCTTAGGGTATGATATGACCGACCCCTCTGTATCCAGTCTGACGCTACCGGCCTTTCCGTCGGCACCGCGAGAAGTTCCCTTGCCCGATTCCGGAACGCCGGGTTCCAGTTTTGGAGACACCCTGACGCAGTTCCTTCAGGATGTCAATGAACTGCAAAAACGCGCCGATGAGAAGACGCTGGGCTTCGCGACAGGGCAAATTCGGGACATTCACGAGGTAATGGGAGCCGTGGAGGAGGCCGGGATTGCCATGCAACTGCTCTTGGAGATCCGAAACAAGGTGGTGGACGCCTACCACGAACTCATGCGGACGCAAGTATAATCTTGCGGGAATAGAATCAATTCCTGTCAGCCGTTAGGATAGAACATGGCACGTGCGATGGACAATTTTCTGTCGCCAATAAACGATTTCTGGAAGCGGCTCACGCTGGGACAGAAGGCGGGACTCGTCGTTTCCACCGCGCTGGTTCTCTGTCTGCTTGCCGCGCTTCTTACGTGGACATCGAAGGCTCCCTTTGCGACACTGTACTCGGACCTCAGCGAGAAGGATGCCTCCAAAGTCGCCGAGGAGCTGCGCGAAAGCAAGATCCCCTACCGTCTGGCGGAAGGGGGAAGCAAGATTCTGGTCCCGGAAAACCAAGTGTATGAACTTCGCCTCCACTTCGCGAGTTTGGGCCTGCCGAATTCGGGGGTTTTGGGATACGAACTCTTTGACAAACCGATGCTCGGCATGACGGAATTTATGCAGAAGATAAATTTCCGGCGCGCGCTCGAAGGAGAGCTGTCCCGAACCATCGGGGAACTGGAGGAAGTGGAATCGGCGCGTGTGCATCTTGTTTTGCCCGAACCCTCTCTCTATTCGGAGGAGAAGAAGGAACCGACGGCGTCCGTCGTCGTGCGTTTGAAACCGAATGTGCAGATGGCTCGCCGCCAAATTCAAGGCATTTGCTATCTCATCGCCTACGCGGTCGAAGGACTGACGGTGGATAACATCACCCTCGTGGATGCATCGGGAAATCCCCTGTCGGGCACGTTGCACCGAGATGCGGTCGCGGGACTCACGGCCACGCAATTGGAAGTCCAATTTGCGCTGGAAGACGCCTTGGCGCGCAAAGCGGGATCCCTCTTGGACGGGGTCCTGGGCTCCGGAAAAGCTCAAGTGAAAGTGGCGGCGAAACTCAATTGGGATCGCATTGAACGAACGGTCGAGCGTTTTGACCCGGACCAAATCGCCGTCCGCAGTGAAGAGAGACGCGAGTCCTCCGGTGAAGGCGATACGGAAGGCGGGGCGACCAGTCAAGAGAATCAGATTACGAATTATGAAATCCCGCGCACCGTTGAGAAAATCGTTCCCGAGGTGGGGGGTGTCGGGCGGCTATCTGTCTCTGTTTTGGTGGACGGCACCTATCGAATCCAGAAGGACGCCAGCGGCAAAGAGACACGCGAATTCGTGGATCGAACGCCTGCGGAAATGCGCAAGCTCACGGATCTGGTGAAAACCGCCGTGGGTTTCGATGAAACGAGAAAGGATCAGATCAGTGTCGTCTGTTTTCCGTTTGAACGAGTGGAAGAGCCTCTTCTGTCGGTGGATTCACCGACCGGGAACCGCTTGTTGATGCCGATACTGGAGAAGGGAATTTTGGCGCTGCTACTCGTGGGCATCTTTCTACTGGCGCGCTCCCTCTTGCGCCGAGTCTCCTTCGCCTTGCCCGCCTTGCCAACCATGGAGGCGGTTCCGGCGAAGGTGACAGGAGGGCATGCCACAGCGGCTCTTCCCTCCGCTCGCACGACCGAACCGGCCTTGCCTGCCGCACGCGCCACCTCCTCCGAGGGCCCGAAGGTCATTTTCAAGACAAAGGAGCAAACACCCATTGAGATCGAAGAAGAAGAGATACCTGCAGAGACGCTCAGGCGGGCGGAGCTTCAGAAGCGTGCCTCGCAGTTCGTTTTAGAGAAGCCGGAGCAAGCGACTCAACTGGTGCGCAGTTGGATTGTCGAAGAAAAATATGAGTCCCAAAAGAAGTAAAAAGAGTCTCAGCGGGCTGGAGAAGGCTGCCATCTTGATGGTTGCAGTTGGCACGGAGGGTTCGGCCAGCATTCTCCAGAATCTCAGTGAGGATGAAATCGAAACCGTCACGAAAGAAATCGT
>JAZDIW010000305.1:0-2693 GCA_043804575.1 bacterium | reverse complement strand
CTTTGCCGCACATACCTTTGATCGCGTGATGGTGGCGTTTGGGATCCGAAATTTCCGTCAGCTCGATGGGGGACTGGCGGAGCTGTTTCGCGTCACACGGCCGGGTGGCAAAGGCGCGATTCTCGAGTTCACGCCGGATCGTCTTCCGGCTTTCGAGCGATTTTTTCATTTTTATTTTTCGCATGTGATGAAGCCGATAGGAGCACTTATTTCCGGACATCGGAAAGCCTACAATTATTTGAGTGCATCCATAGCGGATTTTCCCACGAGCCGCGACATTGGCAGACGATTGACGCAAGTTGGCTGGACCATGTCCTCACAAAGAAAGTTGGCCGGAGGAGTGGTTTCGCTTTTCGTCTTTGAGAAACGAGCCGAATAATGCCCATCTATGAATATCACTGCCGGGACTGCGGAAACAAGTTTGATGAGCTTCTCTCAAGGGTGAAGGATGCCGTTCCCTGTCCACATTGTCACTCAGAGAAAACCGAGAGAGTCTTTTCGCCTTTCGGCATTGCCGGTGCCGTCAAGTTCTCGCCCTCCACCGGCTCGAATGCCTGCACAACCTGCACCAGTACGAATTGTTCCAGTTGCCTAAGCTCTTCGCGCTGAACCGATGAGCAATTCCAAGCCGGCACTGCTGGCCGCGCTTTTCGTGATTGGCGGTATCGGTCTTGCACTTTATATCGATGTGCCTCTTGGGGTAGCTCTTGGAATTTGTGTCAGCGCACTGCTTGTTTGCGGTGCGCTTTTCTTCTTTCGGGCATCGCAAGGGATGACCGTTCTGCTGCTGGCGATTTCCATCCTGAGTCTCGGTTTCCTGCGAGGGACGGAATCCCTTGCGCGGGCCGAGCGCCGCAAAGTCGCCGAGTTCGCCTCCAAGCATCGAACGGCCCTGGGATTCGGTCGCTTGGATCGCATGGAGCCGCAGAGTCTGGCGCGCAGCAGTCTCCTGCTTTCTGATGTCGTGCTTGTGGCGGGAAATGACACTCTGCCTCTGCGTTCTCTTCGAATAGAGATGCGCACTTCCTTGCCATTGTCTCCGGTGCAGCCGGGCGACCGGCTTCTGGCCAAAGGCGCGCTACGCTTGCCCGAAGATCCGCGTGTTCCCGGTCAGATCGGCCATATCCGAGATGCTGTCATGGAGCGTGTGGCCGCCTATCTCTATATAGGCGACAGCACCCGATTCTCCGTTATCCCGTCGAAGCAACGAACCCTATCACGAATTCTCCATGCTTCACGAAGAGAGATTGCCGGCACTCTAAGGCGCAACCTGTCGCCACGCGCTTTCGCTCTGTGTAATGCACTTCTGCTTGGGGATCGTTCGGGATTTTCGCGCGAATTTCATCAGCAGATCCGGGCGACCGGTTTGAGTCATATTTTTGCGCTCAGCGGATTGAATGTCGGCCTTGTCGCCTCTATCGTCTGGCTTATCGCGGTAGGTCTGGCCTTGCCATTCTCCCCGCGCATCTGGTTGGCAATTCTCGCCACTCTCTTCTATGTCGCTTTGGGATGCGGGATGCCGTCTCTGGTTCGCGCCGGGATCATGGCTATTCTTTTTCTCGCAAGCCTCTTGATCCATCGCAGGGCACATGTCTTGAACATAGTCGGAGCGGCCGCTTTCCTTGAGCTTCTTTGGCGGCCGATGGATCTTGTGGATGTGGGTTTCCAGCTCTCCTATCTTGCCGTACTGGGCATGGTACTGACCTATGTCTGGCTGCGGTCTGCCTTCACCAAGATTTTGGGATTTCAGGTGGTTTCAAGGCGCGCACTGCGGCCGATTCTTGAGGTAGGATTTGCGACAATGGGTGCGCAAATCGGTACACTCCCTCTGCTTGCCGCTCTGTTTGGAACGGTTCCTTTTGTGGGCCTTCTTGCGAATCTTGTCGCCGTGCCGGCATTCAGCATCCTACTCTGGTGGGAAATATTTCTTCTGATTTTCGCTCCGATTTCGCATGCTCTGTCCGCAGCCATGGGGGCGACAATCAGCCTGTTCTCGGACTTTCTGTATACCTTTGTCGAGTGGTTTTCTTCTCTTCCCGCCGCGAGCCTCGCGACCGGCTATTTCTCGCCGGTTGCCTTGGGTGCCATCTATTTCGGACTTGGCCTTGCGTGGCTTCAGCGCGCGGAGTTTCACTGGAAACGAGCCGCCCTGGGCGCGTTGATCATTCTGAATGCTTTGGTTTGGCCGGGGGTGTTTCAATGGAAGAACGTGCGCTTTGAAATGTATTTCCTTGATGTTGGCAACGGAGATTCCATCCTTCTTCGCACACCACAGGGGAAAACGCTTCTCATCGACGCCGGCCCCGCGTTTGACTCCTGGGACGCTTCCTGGCGCATTCTGCCCGCGCTGAATAGCCTCGGAGTCGGTCACTTGGATGCGCTCGTACTGACGCACGCGGAGACGGATCATATCGGCGGCGCGGCGCAAGTCCTTCGCGAGTTTCCCGTTTGCGCTGTCTATACCAATGGTCTTTCGCATACAACGGAAGCCTATCAGAAACTCATCCATGCTATGGAGACGCAAGGACTCAAAGAGAAGTCAGTGATGGCGGGAGATCTGCTGCGCGAGCTCCGCCCATTTCCCGTATGGATTCTCTCACCCGACAGCCTGTGGCGGATGCAAGCTCGCACACAGAATCAAAGGTCGTTGGTTCTGCGTGTCATCGTTGGCAGGACAGCCGCCCTCTTTGCTT
>JAZDIW010000304.1:0-4380 GCA_043804575.1 bacterium | reverse complement strand
CTTGATCCACGAAAGTAACATCCACCGGCAGCGAATTGAAAATGGCTTCGATTTGCTCGGGAGACAAATTTCCCGTTTCAAACGAAAGCACGCCTTCCGTCTGCCTCTACGAGACTTCGGCTATCGAATCTCCATAAGCGGCTCTCGCACCCTCGGGCGTGAAACAGCAATAGCCCAATTCGTCAAATTGACCTCGAATCTCCGGCCATTCCTCGTCACCGATGACACGCAACGCCGTTGGAAAGAGGATGTTGTTCTCTTTGTAGAAGTGCTGCGAAAGCATCTGTGCCACGGCAAGGGCCGATTCCTCCAGTCGCTGGGCGAAGTCAGGAAAACTCATCGTAGCATGCGCATTAGCGAGTGTGTAGAGTCCTTTTTTGATTTCCCTGATTTTGTCATGCTCCATCCACATCATCGCTGGAGGCTGCGTGATGCCATGCTTCTCCAGGTAGGGAAAGAGCACATTCTCTTCTCGCAAATAGTGGCTTTCCGAGTCTTTGAAGTGCTGCAAGACGGGATGCACTTGTTCCATTTGCGTTCTTCCCGCATCCACTCCCACAGCCCTTTTTAGCCGCTTGGCCACCTCCACGAGCTCATTCGCATAGGTCAGAAGGAGTTTGTGCTCCTCCATGAGAATATGGATCGGATGACCCGCGGGGGCCAAAGCCTGCTCTTTTTCAAGAGATTCGCGAAATACGGCAAGGTGAACATCACAGAGTTTTTGGATTTCTTCTCGCGGCAGTCCTTCTCGGATGAGCTCCTCTTCGACTTGCGCGATCTCCGCGGGCGAAACGCCGCGAATCGCTTCCTTGAACTCCTCTTTCAGCTTGTCCGCATCCTCCCCTCGATGCAATCTCACAAGGAGGCTCTTTAGTTGCCGCAGTTTCGGATTCACCTTGTCCGACATTTCGTCCATTTTTCCGCTTGGATTCCGATTGTATCGTAGCCTTTCATTATAAACAAAATCCTCCAAAAAAGCAAGAAACCACTCGGAGATGCCAACTCTCTCCATCTTGTCGTCGCCTCGCCACACCGTTCAACACACCCGGACTCGCCTACGAGAACCGCCCCAGACAAGGAGCGAGATATTCCATCTCCTTCGACAACCTTGAGCTCTTGCACTTGAGTCGAATATTTTGTAGATTGAGACGCAGAAAAGCGAGTGGAAGTTCCTTCATGAGAGATGAAGATCTTGTGGCCGCCGCCTGGAGAGCTCGTGACTTCGCCCAAGCGGGCTACTCGAATTTTCGCGTCGGCGCGGCGCTTCTGACGGCAGATGGACATGTGGTGAGCGGCGCCAATGTCGAGTCGAGCAGCTATGGACTTTCGATGTGCGCCGAACGCGCGGCTCTCTTCTCGGCGCTTTCGGCCGGTCATACCCGATTTGCGCGCCTTGCCATCGCCGCGGAAAGCTCTATAGAACCCTATCCCTGTGGGGCTTGTTTGCAGCTCTTGAGCGACTATGCCGGCGGCATCGTAATTCTGCTTTCTCGGACTCCTTCCAGCTTCATCACGAAATCCTTGGAGGAACTCCTTCCTCATCCGTTTGGGAAGAACCATTTTGTTCACCCTGGCCGCTGACATCATTTCGCGAACCGCCGGTGAGAATCTTGGGATCCCGCAGCGGGATCCCTCGCGCCGCCTGATTGGGATTTGCGGCGGCTCCGGCTCCGGCAAGACTCTGGTAGCCCAGCAAATCGAAGAGACTCTCGGCGCAGAGCGCGTGCTGGTCATGCAACAGGATGGCTACTACCGAGATTTGTCTCACCTTCCGTTTGAGGAACGCGTCAAACAGACTTTTGATCATCCGGACGCCTTCGACAACAAGCTCTTGGAGAAGCACCTGCGCGAGCTCTTGTCCGGACAGAGTGTGACGCAACCCCTCTACGATTATGCCCACCACACGAGGGCCACGGAATATCGCACGATTGAATCTCGGCAGGTCATCATCCTCGAAGGCATTCTGATTTTTGAATCCGTGCGATTGCGCAATTTGATGGACATCAAAGTCTATGTGGATGCCGATTCGGATATTCGACTTGCTCGGCGGCTTCGCCGCGACATCTTGGAGCGCCACCGCACGGTGGAATCGGTGCTCGAGCAATACGAACAATTCGTCCGGCCCATGCACCTGGAGTTCGTCGAACCGTACAAGCGCTATGCCGACATCATCATTCCGCAGGGGGGCATGAACAAAGTGGCCATTGACCTGCTCATCACGAAAGTCCGCTCTCTCTTGCAGCCTTGAGGCAATGACGGATGTTTGATTTTCCTCACAATACCGGGTGGATGGAAGTGATTTGCGGACCGATGTTCTCCGGGAAAACGGAAGAGCTCATCCGCCGGCTGAGGCGTGCCCAAATCGCTCGCCAGCGAGTGGCGATTTTCAAGGCCAGCCTGGATACGCGCTACGAATCGGATCATCTGGTCTCCCATTCCCAGCAAACCATTCCCTCGATCGGTGTCAAGAATGCCTGGGATATCCTCTTGCATGCAAAGCATGCCGATGTTTTCGGCATAGACGAGGCGCAGTTTCTGGGAATCGAGCTCGTTGAAGTGGCGGCAAAACTTGCCGGCGACGGCAAGCGGGTGGTGATCGCGGGGCTCGATACGGACTATCGCGGGTTGCCTTTCGAACCTGTTCCGCAGCTTTTGGCCGTCGCCGAATACATCACGAAGACACTGGCCATTTGCGTGCAATGCGGCAATCCGGCGAAATTCACGCAGCGTCTTATCGAAAGCTCGGAGCTCATCTTGGTGGGGGCGTCCGAAGCCTATGAGCCGCGATGCCGCCGCTGCTTCCGGCCACCCGACCCTGTCTATTCTCTGAAAAACCAATTGAGTCTGGGTGAAATCAAGAAGTAGCACCGAATGAAATTCTCTCACGATAACTGGACTTTCGAATACTCGGATGGAGGTGTGGGGCCCACCGTGGTTTTCTTATCGAGGGCGCCTCTCGCGGAAGAAGCAATAGCCTTAGTGGAAGCACTCCGACGAGACTTCTTCGTGATTTGCCTGCGAGCAAGTGGTACAGACACATCCAAATTTGCGAGGGCCATGGACGCCTTCTTTGCCGACCGGCAGCTTTGGCGGGTTCACTGGGTCGTTGCAAAAGACGCCGAAGACCTCGCGAATAGCCTTCTGACACATTTGCCCCGAGCCGTCTGGAGCATGTCTATAGAAAAAGCAACGCTTGAGGATCCGAAGGTCAAGGCGATTTCTCGCATGGCACCCGAAGCCGAAGCGACTCTGCGACAAGCATTTGCCCGCGTGGATCCTCCCTATCGAACTTCGGAACATCCGATATGAGCGAGCTGTTCGACAAACTTCGACTTCTTCTGCCAGGGCGGCCGCAAGCCGCTCTAATTTTAGGCTCGGGCCTTGGTGCTTTTGCACAGCAGCTTACAGAGGCGACATCCGTCTCGGTCACCGAGCTGAAAGGGTATCCCCAATCCACGGTTCCCGGGCATGCCGGTCGCATTCTCATGGGAAAAGCGGGCGAAGTGACCGTGCTATGTTTTCAAGGGCGCATCCATCTCTATGAGGGATACACTCTGGGTGAAGTCACACTACCTGTTCGCATCGCCCACGAATTTGGGTGTCGAATTCTCATCGTCACGAACGCGGCCGGAGGCATAGAGCGCAACCTCTGTCCCGGGGATTTCCTGCTCATCGAGGATCATATCAATCTGCAATTTCGCAACCCTCTGCGCCATCGAAATCTGAGAGCAGAAGAGCGTTTCATTGATATGTCCGAACCCTACGACCGTGACCTCAGGAGTCTGGCGTTGGAGGCCGCGCGCGAAGAAGGCATTCCTCTGAAAATGGGAGTGCTCGGGGCGCTACTCGGCCCCAGCTATGAGACGCCAGCCGAGGTGCGCATGTTAGCGCGATTAGGTGGTTCTGCCGCCTGCATGTCCACGATTCCCGAAGTCATTCTCGCGCGTGCCTTGGGACTGCGCGTCTTGGGGATTTCGTGCATCACGAACCGCGCCACGGGAACTTCGCCTGCGCCCCTTCATCACGGTGAAGTCCAAGCGGTCGCCGCGCGAATGAGTCATCAATTCAGCACTTTGCTCATGGCAATTCTGAAGAAGGTAAGCGAGTCCCTCGCTCAATACAGCATATCTCAAAAATAGCCTAGTGGCGTTTCCAAAAAGCTTTGCTTGTTGAATCATGCACAAGATTAGGCAGGACGCAAATCCTTTTTTGGAGACGAAGGGAAACGTGTGGAATGCGTAGCGCCCAGCTTGCTGGGCCCTAATGCTGCAGGAGTTTCCGGCCCCCATGAACCATTGCGATTTCGAAGATAACGACGTCCGGATTAGGAAATCGTATCATAGGATTTCATGGCCCAGCAAGCTGGGCGCTACGAGCCTG
>JAZDIW010000303.1:0-6284 GCA_043804575.1 bacterium | reverse complement strand
CGCACGACATTGGCCCATTGGTTGATAAGGAGCGGCAAATCGCGGTAACTCTGAATCCAATTCTTATACATCGCCCAGATAATCGTCTCGGAAGTCGGCCGAATCACCAGTGGCTCTTCCAATTTTCCGGTGGGCCGAAGGCGCGCCTCTCCTTCCACGCGTTCCAGCCCCGAATGCGTCACCACAGCACATTCCAGAGCAAATCCTTTCACATGCGCGGCTTCCTTTTCCAAAAAACTCTGCGGAATAAAGAGCGGAAAATAGGCGTTCACATGCCCCGTCTCTTTAAACATCTTGTCCAGCGCCTGCTGCATCTTCTCCCAAATCGCATAGCCATTCGGGCGAATCACCATGCAGCCCTTCACGGGCGAGTAGTCCGCCAATTTCGCCTCGCGAATGACATCCACATACCATTGGGAATAGTCTTTTTCACGCGGTATAATATTCTTCGCCATCGTCTGAAAGTCCGTCCTCCAGTTTCTGTTTCCGATTACAGGTCAAACTTGAAGTGCTGTTCCACAGGAACTTGCTTTTCGCGATATTTCGCCTATATTTGGAACAAAAGTCCTCAGGGTAAGGAGTGCGACATTGTCGCTGCCATCCAAGAGAGAAAAATCCGGCCTCCCGCCTGAACCTCCGCTTCGCGAACCGAAGCCTCTCCTCATTTTTGCCGTAGTCTTTCTGATTAGCTTCATCCTGTTCGGCATCTTGTCCGTCTCTACGGGCCGCGACAACAACTGGGACTTGAGAAACTACCATTACTACAATCCCTATGCCTTCCTTCACGGTCGCCTCGGCTTCGACTACGCACCGGCGCAACTCCAAAGCTTTCTCAATCCCACACAAGATCTGCTATTCTATTCTCTTGTCACTCACCTGAAACCCGTTTGGGCGGGCTTTTTCATGGGAGCCATTCATGGCTTGGGTTTCGCGTTCATCTTCGCGATTGCCTTTCACCTTCTCTCGGCGAAAACCTTCCCGTTGCGCGTGGGATTGTCCCTCCTATGTGCGGCGGTGGGTGTGTACGGAGCCGTTTTCCTCTGTGAACTCGGCGCTTCGGAAAACGATCTCTTGACCAGCCTTTTTGTTCTTGCTTCGCTCCTTATCCTTATCCGGAGAATGACGCAGCATGACACGCTGACCGGAGGCGGAGGATTCCTCTCATTGATTTTGGCCGGCATCATCCTCGGATTCGCGGTTGGGATGAAACTGACCGTGATAATCTACGCGGTCGGCACCGCCGTTGCTTTGTTTTTCGTCGAGAGACAATGGAAGAATCGCTTTCTTGTCACGGGACTGTGGGGTTTGGCTTTCATCGTTGGCTTTGCAATCTCGGCAGGCCACTGGATGGCAACGCTGTGGTCAGCTTACGGAAACCCTCTTTTCCCGTTCTATAATCATATTTTCCAATCGCCCTATTTTGAGCTGATGGAACTGTCCGACAAGCGGTATCTGCCGCAGTCTCTCTTGCAGGGTTTGCTCTATCCTTTTCACTTTCTCTCGCGAACTCACTTTACCTATCTATCCTACGATTTTCGAGATGCTCGTTACGCGGTGATCTATGTGCTTGCTGTTCTCTACCTGCTCTCGATTCTTCTTCGTCGTGTCTTGACACCAAAAGCGGGCAAACGGAGCAAGAAAAAAGAGGCCCAGAGCCCGAAAAAGCGAGTGCAGCTAAGCGGGAGCGAAAAATTCCTTCTTCTCTTCTTTCTCTCCTCTTACATTGTATGGCAAGTTCAGTTCTCCATCATTCGATATCTTGCGCCTCTTGAAGCCCTTGCTCCTCTCATCATTGTCATTTTAGCCATGCACATTTTTCCGGCGAGCAAGCTGCAATCCCTATCGTCGGGCGCAGCATTGACCATCGCTTCAGCAGTGCTGATTATCGCTGCGATCGTTAAACCCGTCTATCACGAACGCCTTCCCTGGTCTGCAACCTTCTTTGAGGTTGAAGCGCCTCGACTTGAGGATCCCAACCATACCCTTGTCGTCATCGCCCACGACCGACCGTGGGCGTACTTGATCCCCTCTTTCCAACCTGGCGTGCGCTTCGTCAGTGTGCGCAATAATCTTACCGCGCCCAATCGCCCAACCCAGCTTCAATCAGAACTCCGCGCCCTTCTCCAGGGCCATCAGGGCCCTATGTATCTTCTGTCGCGTCGCGAATATCTTCGGGAGGACGCCGACGAGATTCTCAAATTCTATGAGTTGTCCCTCAAGAGTTCCGAGGGCCAATCCGTCAGGTCAAAGCATGAGAGAGACGGGCTCTTCCTGTGGCCAGTAATCAGGAGTCAAAGATGACCGTTACGCCCCACCAGAAATCCCCAAACGAATCAGGAAGCAGAATCCTGGCTGTCCTTATCCCTTGCTACAACGAAGAAATCACCATCGGCAAAGTGGTGACAGATTTCAAAAACTTCACTCCAGGGGCAAAAATCTATGTATTTGACAACAATTCCACAGACAGAACGGCACAAATTGCCAGAGACGCTGGCGCAATTGTCATCAAGTCGCCAAGGCAGGGCAAAGGGAACGTGGTTCGACATATGCTTAGCGTGGTTGACGCAGATCTGTACATCATGATCGACGGCGACGATACCTACCCGGCAGACATGGCAGGGGAAATGATCGCTGCCGTCGAGGACTCCGGAGTCGATATGGTCGTTGGTATGCGGCTGAGCCATTATGATGAAAAGGCTTTCAGACGAATGCACGAATTCGGAAACAGATTTGTGGCGTGGCTGGTCTCTTTCCTTTTCTCGTCGAAGGTCACGGATATCTTGTCCGGATACCGGGTATTTACGAAGAACTTCGCCCGAAACATCTATCTCAAGTCGAGTGGATTTGAAGTCGAAACCGAGATGACCCTGCAGGCACTCGCCAAGGACTATGTGATAAAGGAAGTGCCCATTCGATATGGCAGAAGACCTGAGGGAAGTATTTCAAAGCTCAATACGCTTTCAGACGGGATACACATTCTCAAAGCCATATTTCTCATCTTCAAAGAATACAAACCGCTCGTGTTCTTCTCTCTACTGAGCGCCATCTCTTTTGTCCTTGGCTTGGTCGTAGGTTGGTTTCCCATATCAGATTATCTGACCACTCGCTATGTGTCCCATGTGCCCTTCGCGATACTCGCCACAGCCCTGGAAATCCTGGCGGTACTCTTCTTGGGTATTGGACTCATTTTAAACACAATTACGCGGTTTCACATGGAGAGCCATGAACTCATGAAGAATCTGTTCAAGGCGGTTGACAAGCACAATTCTTGAGACGATTCGGACATGTCCGACAAATGCTATTCCGGAATTGATAATCTTGAAGTTCTCCTTGATGCGGTTCACTACAACCGATTCCTGGTCAATGAGATCGTCAAGGCAGGTCGCGGCGCAACGACGGCAGTGGATTTCGGAGCTGGGATTGGCACATTTTCTACCGCTTTCAGGAGCCGCGGCCTAAGCGTTATCTGCATTGAGAAAGACGCAGACCTCCTTGACAAATTGCGGTGTCAGGGATTCAAAGCCTATGGAAGCCTGAATCCCATCACCGACGGATCTCAGGACTACATCTTTTCTCTCAATGTTCTCGAGCATATCCAAGACGATAATCAGTCTTTGAAGGCATTGTTTGCCAAATTGAAGCCGGGGGGCCGCCTTCTCCTCTATGTGCCTGCCTTCAATGTGCTTTTTTCGAGCATGGACAGGAAAGTGGGCCACTACCGGCGCTACAGTAAGAGCGCTCTGATTAAAGCCACACTTCGTGCGGGCTTCACTATCGAACGAGTCACCTATGTGGACAGCTTGGGATTTTTCGTGACATTGGCCTATAAGCTCATTGGCAACAAACAGGGAGATATCAGTCCGACCGCCGTCAAATTGTATGATCGCATCCTTTTTCCCATTAGCCGGATGTTGGATCAGATAGGAATCGCCTATTTCCTGGGGAAGAACCTCATGGTTGTGGCAGAGCGCCCACCTGCTCCGTAGATCCGCGGCACCGTCCAGTCCAGCAGCAGGCCAAGCACGGGAAGATCGGTACGGGAATATTGAAGTATACGACAAGAAACAGTCCATTGCTGCCTCCCGCGAGCGTTCTACCTTCGCTTCACCAAGGTGTGACAAAACGCAAATTTTCACCCAGAGAAGGAAAGACTACAAGTTTCAAAGATGTATCGCTTCCCCCAAAGCGGCCGCCGTTGCCTCCATGACGGCTTCGCTCAGGGTCGGGTGAGGGTGGAGGGCTCGCAGAATATCTTTGCCCGTCAAACCCAAAGTTCGCGCCAGCGAAAGCTCGGAAATTAATTCGGTGACTTCTGCTCCAACCATGTGCGCGCCAAGAAGTTTTCCCGTCTTTGCCTCAGAAATAACCTTCACGAATCCTTCAATATCGCCGGCCGCCCGTGCCTTTCCCGAGGCAACGAAAGGAAATCTGCCAACACTTATTTCGATTCCTCTTTCATGGCATTTCTTTTCCGTCAAGCCAATGGATGCCACCTGCGGTTGGCAATAGGTGCATGCGGGAATGCTCTCGTAATCCATGGGTGCCGGCGCGAGTCCCGCGATTTCTTCCACGCACAAAACCGCTTCGCGCGAGGCCACATGCGCCAAAAGCGGCGGCCCAATCACATCGCCCACGGCCCAAATTCCGGGCGTGCCCGTTTGATACTTCTGATTGACGGCAACAAAGCTCTTTTCCACTCGGATAGGAAAAGCCTCGAGGCCTTCGCTGTTTCCATCCACTCCGATAGCCACAAGCGCCATCTCGCCCCGAATCAGAATTTCCCCCTTCGGCCCCTGTGCAAGGATGGTGACGCCTTCCTCATCCCTTCGCACGGATTGAACCGCCGTGCTCGTGTGAATTTCGATATCTAATTTCAGAAGCGAGCGCGTCAGCGCATCCGCCACCTCGTGATCTTCCGTCGGCAGAATCTGCTCGAGCATTTCGATGAGCGTAACCTTCGTTCCCAGAGCGGCGTAAAAAAAGGCAAATTCCACACCAATCGCGCCGGCCCCAATCACTACGAGACTCTTGGGCTGAGCGGCAAGATTCATCGCCTCCTTGTAGGTGACAATGCGCCGCCCATCGAATCTTGCGCCCGGCAGTTCCTTCGGGTGCCCTCCTGTAGCAATGATGATATGCTTTGCGCGGAAGTGTGCGGCCTCTTTTGCGGAATTCTTATCAAGAACGGCTACTTCATTCGGAGAAACCAAGCGCCCCATGCCCTCGAATTTCGTTATGCCATTCTTTCTCACCAAATATTCCACGCCCGCTGAACTACGATCCGCGATTTGCCGGCTCCGAGAGATGATGCGAGCGAAATTGAAGCCTTTCACCTCTGCGTCAATACCGAACTGACTGAGGCGCCGTGCTTCGAGGTAGGCCGATGCCGATTTCAGAAGTGCTTTCGTGGGAATGCAACCCCAATTCAGACAAATTCCTCCCAGCCGCTCGGGATCCACAATCGCCGTCTTGAACTGCAGTTGCGCCGCTCGAATCGCCGCGACATATCCCGCCGGCCCGCCCCCAAGCACGATAAGATCAAATTCAGGTTGCGCCGGCCGCATCTTCCGCCTCCAAGAATCGTTCCGCATCGATCGCGGCCATGCAGCCGAATCCCGCGGCGGTGACCGCTTGGCGATAGCGCCGATCCAGAACATCGCCCGCTACAAATACTCCCGGAATATCGGTCAGGGATGTTCCGGGTTTCACGCGCAGGTAGCCCACTTCGTCCGTCGCTAAGAATTCGTGGAAGGCCTTCGTGTTGGGTTCATGACCAATGGCCAAAAAGAGTCCGTCGCACGCAAAATCCCGTTCCTCGCCCGTTTTCGCATTTTTCAATCGTACGCCCGTCACCTTCTGCCACTGACCGTCATGCAAGACATCTGCCACGATCGTATTCCACTTCACTTCGACCTTGGGATTGCTCAGCAGCTTCTGCTGCATGTATTTCGACGCGCGAAGAGCATCTCGCCGATGGACAAGAGTCACCTTCCGCGCGAAGCGCGTTAAGAAGGTCGCTTCCTCCATGGCTGTGTCTCCGCCCCCTACAACGACGACATCCTTGTCACGGAAGAAGAAGCCGTCGCATGTCGCACAGGCCGAAACGCCTTTGCCGCGCAGCTTCTCTTCGGATTCCAATCCCAGCCATTGAGCCGTTGCGCCCGTGGCGATGATGAGCGTTCGCGCCAAGAGCTGCGTGCCATCGCTCAGAGTGAGAGTGAATGGCCGCTTCCGCAAATCAACACTTGCCACTTCATCCGAAACAAATTCGGTGCCGAATTTCT
>JAZDIW010000302.1:0-12274 GCA_043804575.1 bacterium | reverse complement strand
CGACTCGCATAGATTTCACGAAAGACTCGCCTTAATTCCTTTATAAACTAAGATAAAGATTCCCGCCCCCAAAGTCAAGCGAGAATCCTCCTGGCTTGATGCTCCAAAATGCTGCAACTCGGCCTTTTTCAAACGCCAAAGAGCGCTGATAAGTGCTTGACACACGCATGAGAAATCCCACCGGCCCGCTGCATAGGCTGCGAAAAAGGAGTTGACTTTTATTCAAAACTTTCGCATATTAAAGTTTGAACGAAATTGCCTATATAAACAATTGAATATAAAATGGATACAAAGTGAAAAGTTTCTCACACTATCATCTTCACAAAGGAGCCCATTATGTCTCGACTACATGACAAACTCGCTGCCATCATTCCGGCCATGCGAGAAGAAATTCAGGGCGTGAATAAGGAGCATGGCGACAAGGTCATTTCTCAGGTGACCGTTTCGCAGGCGTACGGAGGCATGCGAGGAATCATCGGCCTCATTTGCGATACCTCGGAAGTTCCCCCCGACAAGGGACTCATCATTCGCGGCATTCCCGTAAAAGAGCTTGCCAATCGGCTTCCGGAAGAGATTTTCTGGCTGCTGTGCACGGGCGAGTTGCCGTCGAAAGAAGATTTGGCTGACCTGCAGAAGGACTTGGAGAGTCGCGGCGAAGTTCCCGACTATGTCTGGAAAGTCATGGAGGCGATGCCCAAGGACTCACACCCTATGGCGATGCTGGATACCGGCATTCTCGTCATGGAGCGCGAATCGGTTTTCCGCAAGCGCTATGACGAGGGCATGAAGAAGGCGGAATACTGGATGCCGACTCTTGAGGACTCACTGAACCTTATCGCGCGCATTTCACCCTTGGCGGCGGGAATCTATCGCATGCGATTCGGCAAGGGCGCTCGGATTGCTCCCAAGAAAGGCTTGGATTGGGCGGCGAATTACGGGCACATGCTTGGCCTCCCGGATCCAACCGGCGAATTCGCCAATCTGATGCGCCTGTATATGGTGCTTCACAGTGATCATGAGAGTGGCAATGTGTCGGCTCACACCGCTCACTGCGTCGGCTCGGCGCTCTCGGACGCCTACTATGCCGTTTCGGCGGGACTCAACGGCTTGGCAGGCCCGCTGCATGGTCTCGCCAATCAGGAATGCCTGGATTGGGTGGTGATGGTCAACAAGAAATTCAACGGCGCGCCCAGTGAAGAGCAGCTCCGCCAGTTCGCTCAGGAAACGCTGGACAGTGGAAAAGTCATTCCCGGATACGGCCATGCGGTGTTGCGCATCACCGACCCGCGTTTCGATGCCTTCCACGCTTTTGGTGCACGCGTATGCCCCGATGATCCAGCCTACAAGACCGTGGCGAGAGTTTTCAAAGTGGTCCCAGACCTGCTGAGGCAGATTCAGAAAATCAAGGACCCGTGGCCGAACGTGGACGCCGCTTCCGGATGCTTGCTGTATCACTTTGGCATGACGGAATTCAGCTACTACACCGTGCTTTTCAGCGTCTCGCGTACAATGGGCTTGTGCTCGCAGCTTGTGGTTTCGCGGGCCTGGGGCGAACCCATTGAGCGTCCGAAGTCCCAGCCCACGAAGTGGGTCAAGGAAAAAGTGAAATCCATGTAAGATGCTCCCCGAGTTGGTGAACCTCCAACTCGTTCATCCTCCCATCAGACAAGCAGCCGACTTCGATCTTCCGAAGTCGGCTGCTTTTTTTCTGCTGCGTCGGTTGCGAGCGGCCGATGAAGGAATCGTACGGGTCACAGACCCGTCCCTACAGCGTGTCGCCGAGGCAGATTCCGCGATCTGCCCGGAATTGTCACCCTCGCAGCTCCGTCATACTCCGTTGGCTGCCCTATGATCTCGGCTCAGCCAAGGAATCGCTCACCTCGTCGCCACCATTGCCTGCGCCGGGAAGTCTCAGCGTGTCGAGGGTGACTCCGAAATGCTCCAGATGCTTGCCCGCGTCCTCCATGTTGTCGCGCGCAAAGCCGATCTGCTTCTGCGCTTTCTGAAAGGCATCGCGGAATTTGTCGAGGTCGCGGCGCAGACCGTCCAAGAGCGCTGCAATCTTTTGAGCCTCTTCGGAGATCTTCATGCCTCGAAATCCGATGACCGTGACCTGCAATAGCGCCCAGAAAGTGGTGGGGCTTGCCGGAAAAACGCGCCGTTGCCTAGCCTGTTCCAGAACATCAGCCTGCTGAAGAAGTTCATAGTAAACGCTGTCGGCGGGAATGAACATCACGGCAAAGTCGAGCGTGGTCGGCGGACGAATATATTTGCGCGCAATGTCTTCGATATGCTTGCGCACATCGCGTCCAAAATCGCGCGAGGCGCGGTCGCGTTCCTCTTGAGAAAGCTCGGCATTGCGAGCCTTGCGCCAATTCTCGAGGGGAAATTTGCTGTCGATCGCCAAATGTCCCTGCCGACTCAGGATAACGGCGTCGGCCTTCTCATTCCCAAGGCCAAATTGAAGCGCATACTGGTCCGGCGCCAAGCACTCTCGCAGCATCTTCTCCAGCGTAAGCTCGCCGAACTCCCCTCGCAATTTCGGTGACTGAAGAATATCATTCAGGCGATTCAGGTCCCGTGAGAACTCGACGATGCGCTCGTTCGTGACGCGCAAATCGGAGAGGCGGTCGGTCACTTCTTTGAATGTCTGGCTCGTGCGGTCAAGGGTCTCGGTAAGTTTCTGCTCGACGCGCCCCTGAATGTCGCCGAGCTTCTGCTCGCTCGATGCCTGAAGCTTGTCGAACTTCTCCTCGAGAACGCGCGCCGTCTTCTCGAGCACGTCCCGCTGCTCGGCGCGACCTGTCGTCAACTCGCCCGTCACCTGACCTCGAAGCTCGGAGAGCGACCTCTGCAGTTCCTCGCGCGATGCCCGATTCGATTCGCCAAGCTCACTGCCGATCTGATGAAGTTTCTCCGTAAGAGCGAGTCGAAGGTCGGTCTCCGAAACTTCTCGGCGAGAGCCTCGAACGATGAGGGCCGCGCCACATCCTGCGGCAATCCCGACAATCAAAGCGACAATGATGACACTCATAGGAGTTTCCTCTACTCTATTTCCATACGAAAGATAGCCTTTTTCCAATCAGAAGTCAAACCCCTATGGTCAGAACACTCGCGGCTAATACAAAAGAGAAAGCCTCGCGCCACAAGGAACACGAGGCTTTCTCGCACAGACAAGAAAGGACATTACTTGATGAGCATCATCTTCTTCAAGGCCGTCCACTCTCCCGCCTGGACGCGGTAGAGATAGAGCCCCGACGGCAGACTGCCGGCGTCAAACCGCACCGCATGATACCCCGCGACCATCGGTTCATCCACGAGCGTTGCGACCTTCTGACCGACAATATTGAAGATATCCAGCCGCACATGTTCGCGAAGGGGCAAATCGAAGAAGATGGATGTCATGGGATTAAACGGATTCGGGAAGTTCTGGTAGAGAACGAACTCCGTCGGAATCCCGATCTGTCGAATGTCCGTGGCCAGCACATTCAGCTCGACAAAGAGATCATACGGGGTACCCACTGCATTGTGATGAATCCGGAGCAGCGCGTTCAGATCCGCGGCCGTCGTATCCGGGTCATAGGTCAGATAAACGGCAAGTGTCGAGTCTTGCCCGACGCTGCCGCTCGGGGGATTGACGGTCAGCCATACGTCATCCATATGACCCCACCCGCCGGATTCATTGCGTCCGAGAATCTCGATGGTGAATTCGAGTGCACAGCGACCGCCCACATTCGAAACCCAGAACGTATCTTGACAGGTCATGTTGTTGCGACACACGGCGATGATCGGGTCCGGCTGCACCTGAATGCGGGGTCGCCGCAGGAGGAAGTTCTGTTCCGTTACGGCATTGCAGGCGACGACCGCCGTGGATGTCACGGTGCAAAATTCTTCTTTCATTGCTCGAATCTGTTGACTCCCGCAGGGAACGACCATCTGATAGAATCCGGTATCATTCGCCGTGGTGGTCTGGCCCGTCGCCAAAACCTCGACAACCGCG
The DNA here is from genome assembly GCA_043804575.1 of bacterium. Lineage (GTDB taxonomy): Bacteria > Electryoneota > RPQS01 > RPQS01 > DYHQ01 > JAZDIW01. The sequence goes on along the minus strand of JAZDIW010000302.1, from coordinate 8,274 downwards.
CCAGGAACAGGTTGATTGGTCGGAAACTGGCGCACACGACCTTGCAGAGTGCCGGTGGGGATGCAGCCCATACAAACGCAGAATTCGTTGATGGGGCAGAAGTCGCCGAATCCGTTGCAGCAGTATTCGATCGCCTCCGTGCCGTCTTGATTCTCCATTCCAATGGTGGCCCCATGGAAATAGGCAACATTGTTGTATTGGAACTGGATCGCGCCATAGTTGTGAAGAATGATCTCGAAGGTTGCCGTACCCGGCAATCCCAGGAAAGGCACCTGGCTCCACTCGATAATGCACCGCCCATTCTCGGTGTCGTTCTTATACCAGAAGGTCCCTCCTGAAGACGGGTCCAAATCATCCCACAGAGCATAAATGGCTCCGTTGGGTTCGTCAGGCGTCGGGATAGGACACTGGTTGGCATAGGCGCCGCTCGTGCTCCCGAAGGTGATAAAACCATTGGAGGCGAAGCGGAACAGCAGATATGACTCGCCGTAGAACTCAAAGGGGAATCCGATCGGGAAGAAGCCAAGGTTGTCGTCGTCTCCTACATCCGTGATCTCAATCGCCCCAGGGTCTGAGGCAAGCTCAATCCAGTCATAGTTGCACATGGCTTCACAAAGGACCGGCACCGTATAGGGCGTGCTTTCATTGGGAACTTCATCAACCGCCCTAATCATGTAGGCATGCGGATTTGCATCGGGCACCCTCTGTCCATAAGTCAGAATGTCCGGCGCAAGCTGTGTCAACATGTTTCCATCGCGGTAGATACGGTATCCCGCCAGATCCACACAAGGGCTGCCGTCCTGATTCGTGGTGGGTCGCTGCCAACTGAACGCCACGCTGCATGCCGGGTAGGTGGAGAACGAGACATCCACGGACCGCACGATTCCCGGAGGCATATTCGCCGCCGCCGTGACATGATTCGTGGAATCCGAGCACATGGGATCCGCGTCAGTGAAATAGCACGCCGTCACCCAATAGGTGTGCGATTGATTTTCCGGAACATAATCATAGGTCATCGTGGATTCCTGCGGAATGCTGTCATAGGGAACGCCGTCACGATAGACCCGATAGAAATCGGCCTCATCCAGGTGCCCGAAGATTTTCGGATCGCCGGAGGGAGTCCACGAGGATTTTGCCGGGGCATACCGAGGATAATGAAGGACGCTGGCAAAATCGCCCGTTGACAACACAGGCCGCACGGCTCCATGCGCAGACACATCAGACTGAAGGTTCGAAGCCACGGGCGCCATCCAAATCTTCCCCGCATCGCCTGCAGTCACCGTGCCCTGGCTTTGGTTGGGGCTGTCGTGTGGACCCACAATCGCCATCGCCGGACCGCCCAAACCCGCCGCAAGAACTCGAATCATCGGCGTGTAGAAGAACCAAGAATCTTCAAACGCCGTCCAATCCGTCGCCGTAGAGCCGAAATAGAAGGTTCCATAGACAAAGCTCTCCGGATTCGAATCGGCACCCAGCCCGAGATAATCCACCATGCTCGCCTGATAGACGCCGATGAAGAAGTCGCCCGAAGGAACCACGACCGGTGGATCAATGTCATAATCCACAAACGCATTCCCACCCCCCGGCTGATTCAAGTTCATCTCATGGAGAACGGCTCCGGGAAGCTCATCCACATTGGTATTCCAGATGTAAAGCTTGTTGTGTGTGCCGGCCTCCGCTTGATCCGTCCAATAGAAACGCAACCCGTGAATCGTCACGACATCTTCGAAAGTGAATCGGACGGCGACATATCCATGATCACTGAATCCCACACCGCCGACTTCATTCGTCCCGTCATCATAATAGTATTCCCGCACAGGATCGTCGTCCGGCCCATACCAGTCCAGCGTGATGCGCGTATCGGAGTAGCCATCCGCGGTGAGCCAGAAAGCCGGCAGAATTCCCACGGATACTCTCTCAATCTGTGAAGGCACGCTTTCGCGAGGCGTCGAAGGGCCGAGATCCTTCGCTGTGATATAGTATTGATAGATACCTTCCGGCGCCGAGATTGGATCCTCATATCCATCTTCATTGGATGGGACACACGCGACAAGTGCAAAAGTCGAGCTCCCGGGATCACAGCGATAGATGCAGTATTGGTCCTCTGTGGTATCGGGCAAAAGAGACCAAAGCAATAATACAGCCTCGCCTACATTGGACCATGCGCCCCAGACTCCCGTCACCTGCGCCGGCCTGCTGCGAACCAACGTGAAATTCGCACCTGTGACGCTCCCAAAAGGCTCCAGATTAACGGCCAGAACTTGGCTATCAAAGCCATTTAGCGACGCCGTAAGAGTCCGCGCCCCTGCCGTCACATTCGTCAGATGATACTCTCCCGTTGCCAAGGGCTGAATCATGTCGCCCACATCGGTCGCAATCGTAACATTGCGAACATTGCCACCATAGGATGGATCTAAGACAACCGTCCCACTGATGGAGCCCTCGCCCGAACAAGCAACATTCAACCGATAAGCAATCCCCGGCGCTGGGCATCCGGCTCCGGCACCATTACAACAGAGCTGCAAATAATTGGCGCTCGTTGCATCCTCAATACCTACGGTCGCCAAGTTCATTGGGCCCGTGAACGGAGAATAATAAACGAAATCAATCGTCCCACTGGCCCGGATTATCACTTGGAACGTCGCGAGGCCTGCGGCATCATAGTAGCCCACATCCTCCCACTGAACGACGAACTGAGAACCGTCGCTGTCGTAGTAGATATCACCCCCACCCTCTGCGATGGAAAGATCATCGAAGAATGGATAGATCGCATTGTTCGGTTCGCCCGCAGCCGGAAGGCACGCGTTCATGTAGTATCCCGCCGTGGAGCTGAAACTCAACCAACCATTTTCGGAGATGTTGATTGCCGTGTAGTTTCCACCATAGAAATTGAAAGTGAAGCCAAGCGGAATACCCGTCACCACTTGATCTTCAAAGGTGATGCTAAGAGGCGTCCCCGTTGCGGAAATATCGTTCCAAGCATAGGCGATGGCTTGCCAAGTATATGCCCCCTGCGATCCCACAAAAGCCGAGACCGAACGAACGACTCCCGCTCCGTCGTCGTTGTAGGGTTTGACTCTCCACTGGTAGCCGCCCGATGCTTCGACACCGTTATCCACATAGGTTTCACGGACACCAATCTGAGGCGAAGTCAGACAAGCCACAGGGACCGTGTCCGTGCAAGAATAACGCACGATACAGACACTATCCAAGTCCGTCAACGGATTGCCCAAATAGTCCACTGAGGGATTGATCCACTCAAGAAAGACTCCCAAGGGATCATCGAAAATCGTGACCTGCAGATTCGTGACCGGCCCCGGCACACCCGCCAAAGGCAAGACCGCCTGCCAGCAGGTATTCGTTATCGTCACCGGCAACACCGTACGATTCAATCCTCCGATGACAAAGAGATCCGTCGCCGTACTTGCCACCGCGGGCCAAACTCGCGACGCGGGCAAGGAGCCTTCGCCGGTCCAGGTTCCGCTCGTTGGATTGAACGAAACCGCATTCGCCCGAGCCACTCCCCCGGAAGCAAGACTCTCTCCTCCCACGAGGTAAATCAGCCCGTTCGTGGCCGCAACGGCCGTGGCATAAACGCGGGACTCCGACATATTGGTGAGCTGAGTCCATTGGTTCATAGCTGGATCATATTCAAGAACACGGTTCGTGTAGCTCGCACCGCCAAAAGCATACACATTGCCGTTTGCCGCTGCTCCGGCCATCCAACCGTCCGCGGCAGGCAAGGGGGCGACATTTGACCAAAGGCCATTAGAAGTGTTCAGCTTTTGTACGGAGGTCAAAGTGGCAACACCATTGGTCCCCCCAAACACATAAATGTCGGTCCCCAAAACGGCGATGCCGTGAGCATAGCGCGGCTCACAGTTATTGGCCACAGTGCCCCAGGTGTTCATGGTCATGTCATAGTAGCTCACTTGTCCCGAGACAGCCCCGGCTTCCGTAATTCCTCCGATGATGTAGAGTCTCGAACCCACCTGAACTTGGCCGCTGCCAGCCAGACGGCGGGGATTCGGATTCGTGGCATAGCCCGTTGTCCAGGCATTCGTCGCAGGGTTGAACACCTCGACAACCGTGGCATTGAAAGGATGGGTTGTGTCCTGACCGCCACCGGCAACATAGATCAAGTTGTTGTAGTAGGCCGTAATCGCGCCGTATCGAGCCGTGGTCATCGGCGTCTTCACAGCCCAGCTCAATTCATCCAGGCTTGAAATTGGTGTGGACTTCTCGTCCACAGGCATTTTTGGCGCAACGCCAATAGCCGCGTCTCGAATTTGTGCTTTGGGGAGGGCCGTCCATGCCGCAAGGCTCAGGCCACCGCCAATAAGAAGCACGAGCAAGAGAGCGATTGAAATCCCTAAGATTCTTTTCCCCATTGTCCCTTCTCCTTCAAAGAAAGCTGCTATGTGGAAGATTCGCTTATTGTGTCGTCGTTGTGCCTCACGCAATTCCTCGGATGGTTTCTCCAGCAGAGTGAGGGAAAAATGTTACTCTATTTTTTATAATATAATCAATTTTTTTCCAATGGCAAGTCTTTTTTGGAAAAATCCCCTTCTGTCGAGGTCGCCAAGCATCCATTAGCCACCAACGACCTCTATTCTAATTCATTGTTATTTAAATAATTCAGACGGGTCAATCCCGCCCCCGTGCCCTCTTCAAGCTCTCTGTAGACTATGCTATTGCGGGCGCCTCTAACGATAGCCTTTCCATCCTCTCGCACGAGTGCTCGCTTGCCGGTGCCGTTTCTCGAAAAACCGTCCCGTTTTCTTCACGAATCCGCATCCTCCGCCGTGCGGGGAAAGGGGACGACGGAGCGTCCCTCCGGTGATGAACATGGCTCAACGGGCACACCTTCTCGCAAGCAGCATCAGAACAAGTGAATCGGCAAGATGTCAATGCAATCAAAAGGGCGGCATCCCCGCCGCCCGCGCAAACAAGTCGTCCGTAGTTGTCTATCGCATGAAAAGCATCTTGCGCGCTTTTTGAAATCCTTCTTCGCCGCGAAGCTGACAGAAGTAGATGCCGCTCGCAACCAAACCGCCCGTATCATTGCGACCATCCCATGCCACCTGATAGATCGCCGCGCGATGCACGCGGCCGTCCTCCAGCGTTCGTACGCGACGACCCAGGATGTCGTAGATCGCCAGCCAAACCCGGGAGCTGCGTGGAACGATGTACTCAATGGTCGTGGTTGCGTTGAAAGGATTCGGGCGGTTCTGGAAAAGGACATAGCTGGCCGGAGGAGCCGAAGGCGACCCCGAAGCGGTGGATTCGAAGAAGGCGTGTGTACCCGTCAGGCTGACGATTTCGAGGCGATAGGTGTAGGTTTCTCCGATTTCCACTCCCTGATCCAGCCATTGATAGCAATAGGTATAGGAATGATCGCCAATTCCTTCCAGGGACGGCTCATCAAGATAATTGGCCACGATGGAGAATCCCGTATCCGGCGCCTGACTGCGCCAGATATTGAATCCGTCATTATCGCGCTCGGAAGCAACGCGCCATACCAAAAGCAGCGTTCCAAAAAGGGAATCCGTGCGCGCCTCAAAACTCATCACTTCCACTTCCACCGCCAGGTCTTCCCGAACGAGCGGCCAATATTCCGCGGCTACAGGGTCTCCCGCACAGTTGATGGAGGACGACGCAAGAATATTCACGGAGAATTGGTGCGTTGGATCCGCCACGGAGTCAAAGCTGACGGTGAAAAAGTAATGCCTCTCGATGGAATCAATCGGGGAAGAGAAACCCGAGAAAACGACAGATGCTCCCCATTGCGCCACGGTGTCCAAGAGGACATCGCTCGCCGCCAAAAAAGTGGAATCCTGACTTAGCCAAAGCTTGATCGAATTGGAACCGAAATCGCCGGCTATTGCGGTGCCCGCAATGTCGAAAGTGACGCCGTGCAAAATCCCCATCGCTGCCTCCGAGCGGAGACTGAGACGGAAGAGGGGGACATCCAGGGCCTGCGGGATGACAACTGCCGAACCCGGCGGAATCCTTCCGCGAGCCCAAATCCTCGCACCCGTTGCATAGGTCAAACCAGCCTGAGAAACCGACGCAAAGGGATTGCCCAAGGTATCCTGATATTCCACAGATAGAGTGTAGACGCTGTTGGGCACAAGCATGTTGCCCGGACTGAGCGAGTCAATCCCCGAGCTACCGGCCAAATTAATCGCGTTGATCGTAACCGATTTAACGCCCGCTGCGGAATCATCCGAAGGATAGAGCCTGTGGGGCGAATTGAAATCCGTTATGATTCCAGCCGATTGGGTGAAAACGAGTCGCGGACTCCCTTTCAGCGGCGTTTCCATGATGCGATAATTGACTATGAAGTTAGAATTGCCGAAAACAACCGGTCCCGACGGTTGTGTGATTGTGGGAGCGGCCGTTGTATTATCGTATTTGACCGTATCCGCAACATTGCTGAAAGAGGAGTCATGTCCGGCCGCATCACAATAGCTCATGTAAATCGTATAGTGCCTCCCGTCGAGAAGACGGTTGTAATTCGTATCGCCCGGCGAGAAATGGAGATCCGTTACATAGGGAGAACTGAGCAGATCCTCACCATTCAGAGTGAATGTGTAAGTCCCCAGTGCAGCGAGCGTGCCAAACACCAGCACTTTCCATTTCGCTGTTCCTTGGGCGATTTCCGTGAACCGGGCCCACACGGACCCCACGGCAGGAGTCTCGGGAAGTGTGAACTTTAATGTGAAGCTGGCGTTGTCTGCCGTGCGACTCCGCGGCAGGTGAAGAATCGGGGGAACCGTGACAGCGTCCATGTCGAAAGCAAAACCGGTATGCACGACTTCCACCACGGGATTGGCCAGACTGTCTTGATACGAGAAAGTCACTCGGTAAGCCGCGGCGTAGACGAGGGAATCATATTCACCGACCGGATTCCTCGCAATATGGGGATTGCTCGTCCCCAAGTCGAAGCCGCTCAGCCGGAAAAAGGTTTCCCCCGCCTCTAAGCCACCCTCCCATAGGGTCAATACATGAGGACTCGCCGGATCTTCGGCTCCGGCGGTTCGCGTAAAAGTCAGAATCACTTCCGATGCTTTCTCAGGAAGGCGATAGCTTACCTGCAGGCTCTCTCCGTCACTGACTCCACCCGATGCCGGATCCACAAAAACCGGCGGTTCCGTCAGGATGTCGAAGATCAAATCCGCCACCGTATCCGATGCGGCGGGATTGGCAAAGGCGTCTTGGTAGCTGAGCTCCAATTCGTACTGTGTACTATGCACGAGGCTATCCCCGCCCCTAACCGAGTCCACACCGGCGGACCGAGATAAATGCACTCCATCCAGCCAGACAAGTTTGTTCGCTCCGGCTGACGCATCCGTCAGATAGACTTCGTGAGGAGCCCCCGGATCTTCGACACCACTTGTCCGTTGAAAAATCAGTCTCAAAGAACCGGGCAAAGCGTTCTCCGGCTGCTGATATTGAACTTCTATCGTCTGTCCGATACGACGGCCCGGATAGGGTCGCACGAGAACCGGCGGCTCGGTGGCGCGGTCGAATTCGACTCGAAGAAAAGTCTCGTGATTTTCGTCCACGGGATTCAGGCAGGGCTCGAATCCGGCCACGCGCGCATGACTCGTTTTCATCGTGCCATAGACGAAATCGCCTGAGCTTGTGATCATCCCAACCACGCCTAACTGGAGCTGAAGAGATTGCGTATCGTCAGGGATCCTCGCGGGCAATGTGATGCTAAACCAGAATCGCGTTGTGTCAGCCACACTGCTGTGGATGATTTCCCCAAGCGGCACTTCAAGTGAAGCAAATCCGATCCACAAGGTGTCGGGTCGGAGAGCGTCGTAGTATCGCACAATCACGAGTCCCGACGATTGTCCGATACAGACACCGAAGAATTCCGTATCCGGCCCCATCGTGCAGAGCCCAATAACATAGATAGGTCGGCCATTCATCGCCGTTGTGTCATAGCTATCCGGTGAACCCGAAAGCCCAATACCTATCAGCTCGGGGCCTTGACCCCACGACGGCGCGGAAATCAGAAGCAACGCTACGATGACGGCAAGGATTTTCATCGGCAAGAAATCGAGCCTCTCCATAGCCCAACACTGTCTGTAACTTACTTCAAAATAGGAAGAAAGTCAAGCACGAAAGAGGGGCAAGGCCAACGAGGCGTACCCAATCCAACGGACACGCCCAGTGTTGGGCAATTCACAAAGAATCGAGAATAGGTGGAAGCTATTTCAAGAGGAGCAACCGGCCTGAATAGGAACGATTTTGCGTGGC
>JAZDIW010000301.1:0-7807 GCA_043804575.1 bacterium | reverse complement strand
CGAGACTCTGATACTCCTGCGTCGAACATTCCTTCGAGAGATTGCGCAGACGATTCTGAAGCTCCTCGGTTGCCGTCGCCTTTTTCTCGCGTAACTTGCTTGCAGCGCCATCCACTTTGGCTGCCAGCTCGCGGCAATAGGCGGCGTAATCACCGCTGTAGGACAAAGTGCGGTCTTCCCACGATGCGCGATTCTCGGGCGAGGAATGAACTTCTCGCAAGGCCAGCACCATGTCGCGACAGCATTTCCAAGTCTGCTCTCTGAAGGCAATCGCTCGCTTCCAAGCCGATTCGAGCTGGGCCATCTGCGGCGAGGCTGTGGAGGCTTCCCAAGTTCTCTCGATGCTGCCGACAATTTGTGTCGCCGCGGTCTTTGCCCCGTCCCACGCATTCCGGTTGACAGTGTACAGGTCAGCCGTGTAGGATTCAAAAGGCATCGTCAATGCGCTCTGCGTCCGCTCGGCTCCCCACGGTTGCCCCATTCGCACCGCCGCCGTCCGGGTGTCCTTGTAGTAGCTAAGGCCTTCCATGAGCACGGGATAAACCCGCTGGGTCAGACCATCAAAGCGCTCATTCCAGTTCTGCGCTGCTGCGCCGGCGCTCGGCAGACTCTGCCGAAGCTGCATCGCCCAGGCAAAAGTCAAGTCTGCGTTCCCCAATCGAAGCTCGATTGCTCGCGAAGCGGCTTGCTGCGACCACCTTGCCATCTCGGGCGTTGCCTTCTGCGGAAGCGCATAATTCCAGGCTCGCTCGTAGAGGGCAATGGCTCGGCTGTATTCCTCTTTGGCTGTCGCATGGGCCGGACCCGGCTGCTTGCCCTTGGTGCTGGCATAGGTCGCGTATCCTTGCTGAAGAAGGTAGTTGCCTAATTCCTCATAGACCTGCGCTTGAGCCAGCAGAGCTTCCATGGCCCAGTCGGGATCCGTCTGCATCACCCGGTTGTAGTTTGCCGCCAATTCGTCGGCCATTGCTTTCGGATTCGTCGCCGAAGAGGATTTTGATGCAAGCGCACAGGCCTTATGATATTCATTCCACTTCGGTGTCTGAAGCTCATAGAGAGCCTTCGCCGCCGCATATCGCACTTCCTTCGTCAGCTTGCTCTCTTTCTTGGAAACCTGCTCGTACAGCGCCCAAGCTTGGCTCCACTCTTCGTAAGCCTTCTTCGTCTGGCCCTTCTCATGATAGAGAACGCCAAGCATCTGGTGCGCCGTCACCGCTTGCGGTGTTTTCCCATAGTCTCGCAAGAATCCCAAAAGAGTCTGCTGCGCCTGGTCGGTTTTGCCTCCCTTCAGCCAGATGTTCGCAAGCTCAATCTTCATCTCACCGGCGGAAGGCTGACTGCCATAGTGCTCGATGTACTTCTGCGCACAGCTCGCGGCGCGCTCCCAGGCGCCTGCCCTCTCATAATAGGCAACGGCGCTTCTCCACAAGCGCTCGGAATATTTTTCCTGCGGATAGGTAAGTGCTCGTTTTTCAAAGAGCTCAGCCGCGTCGAGCGGCTTTCCTAAGCGGTCGGCTGTAACCGTGCCCGCTAATTCACAAGCCTCGGCCGCTACAGGCGCTTTCGGATAGCTCTCCCATAGCTGCCGGCAGCTTGTTACACATTCCGAATACTTCTCCCCCTTGGCGTAGAGCCTGGCCGAAAGCCACAACGCATCGGCGCTTTTGGAACTCCCTGCGGCCGTATTGTACGAATTGTACAGATACTGAGCCGTCTGAAGCAGTTCCGCCGGGTCCCATCGCGTTGCCTTCAGGATTTGGTCGCCCTTCTGCAGCCAAGTATCGAGATTGGCCGGAGGCATTTCTTGCCTCGGGGGCTCCGCGGCGAAGAGAATCTGGCCCGCCAAAAGGGCGAGCGAAAGAAGCAAAGTCCTTGTTATTGAACTCGTTAGACGCATGGCACACCTCATAGATTTTGACGATACCTTGAGGTATGCAAACTGTGCGCCGAGGTGAATCCATCGCCGGCTACTGCGAGGTTTACTTGAACAAGCCGATTACATTGCCATCGGGATCCATGAACATCGCAATAGCGCCGACTCCGGGAATCGGCGTGGGCGGGACAATCGTTTTGCCGCCCAATTCATTTGCCTTGTCGAGGCTTGCCTGAAGGTCATCCACCTTCACATAGACGGTCACATAGTTGGGAAAGCCTTCCGCTTTGCACAGCCCTCCGTTGATTCCTTCGCCGCGCGTATTTACATCATAGTATTCCATCGGCCCTTCCCATCTCTTGATGTCCCAGTCGAAGAGCTTCGAGTAGAATTCCTGCGCCTTGGCGGCGTCCTTCGCCGCAATTTCCCAATGCACAATCGGATTCGGCATGAATGGTCTCCTCTAATGTTATTCTGCAAATGCGCCTTACTTGGTTCCCATAGGCGAGTCGTCTGCGCTATCTGAATTGCCGTTCCTGCGATCAACTCTCAGCAGAGGGCAATCCTTGAATAGCCAGAATCAAATCATAAATAAAAATGAGTGCACGAAGGCAGGCTTCTTTGGACGGTTGCGCATCCAAGTGGAAAACCCGGAAGCGCCCATCACCGGTTCGACCAACCCTTGGGACAATTCGGCGAAACAACTGATAATCCGGCATATTTCCGCCTATCGAGAGAATCATTACTCGATCTCTGAGGTAATCAAGTTCATGATTGATACGGCCTATGAATTTGTCGAGTTGAACCTCCACTTGCCTCGCTTCACCGCTGGAATCAGGGATCCGTGAAAGAACCCTTGACAACGATCGAACAAAAGAATTGTCCAAGTCCCACCGAAACTCGTAATCCTCTGCCAGAAAATGTGATTCTATGAACCAAAAACATATGCCCAGCTCTTCCATTGATTTCTTTGTATCGTCCTTGTCCAACGCCTTTTCTGCTTCCCCGAAGTGCTGCTTAACATCCCCAGATTCAATCGCGTCGGCCAAGAATAGCTCATCGAAGACCTTCGAGAAGCATAGTTGAAATGAGTTTGTGAGAAAATCTCTGGTATACACTCGGGCATCAGACACATCATCTGAAGAGGGAATCTGATGAAGATGTTGCGCATTATTTCGGATACGATGCACACGCAAGATGTTCGCTTCTGAATCCATCTTCTGTTTGCCATGATTCTCTAGCGCGGCATTAGCTCCATCGATGAGATTTTGAAATTTCGGGTCACCTGCATTCTTAGTCTTTCCACGCAGTTCATATATGACCGTATTGAGGAAGTGCTCGATGGCTTGATCAAATGCAAGAACGGCAAACAACCTATTGAGCTCGCCTGGCCGGCCAGCATGATCCACTCCATGCAGAAATATCTGTTTGGCATGGATTAGTCTCTTCATCAACATTGAGACCTCCGGCATTTTTTCATTTCTCCTCGCTACCCCGTCCGCACAAACTGCACACGCTGAGCATTGAAATCACAGCCCCGGTGTGCCGATTTGAAGACCGGCCGTTAGGGTGCGTGGCATACCCATTTCAAAATAGCGTCGCTTCGAATCGTTGGCTTGAATGAAGGATACATAGCGGCGGTCGGTGATGTTGTTCATCGCTACATGCCAGCGTACGGCGGCGCCACTCCAGGGCAATTCTCCTCCGACGCTGCCACTCAACACCAGCCACCGCGCGGCCTTCGTTGTGTTATCCGAATTGGCGAAGGCCTCGCCCGCGCCCTGCGTTGAGAGCTCTACAAAAAACCACCGCGAAGGCGCTGCGTGAGCAACAAAACCCGCGGTGACGGACGGCACACCGACAATCTGTTTGCCTGTGTAGTCCGCGCCGCTGACTGTGTAATCCGAGAATTCGTAGCGCGCAAGACTCAGCGAAAGAGCCGTCCAACCCCATCGCGCGCGTGCCAAACGCCCGAAGCATTCGACGCCCTGGTGCAGAGCCTCTGCCGCGTTGCGGAAATAGTTCTCTCCCGCGAGCGTGTCGGGTACGATGATATCCCGGACAATCATCCGGTAGCCCGTAAGCTCGAATCGCGCATCCATGCCACGGAGTTTCCCGTCGCGGCGAATGCCAAGCTCGAAAGTCAGTGTTCGTTGAGGGTCAAGCTCCACATCGTAGCCGCGTGCGCGCAGCACGCTGTTGTCATCCATCTCATTGTGCGCAGGCGTTTCAAATCCGCCGCTGAAATTCCCATAAATCATCGTTGCGGGCGCGAAGAGATACCTCAAACCTACCTTCGGGCTGAAACCGCGCTGCGTGTTCTCCTCTTTTCCACCCAGAGACAGCAAATTTTCCGATTGGAAGCGCAACCAATCGAAGCGTCCCCCTATGGCAGCACGCCATTTTTGGGAAAGATGCCAATCCGCCTGCACAAATGCGCCTTGCCCCCATTGGCCAAGTTGCCATTGGCTAAGCAGCGAGTCGCCTCGAGCCCCGGCAATGTTTTCATAGGTACTGGACGGACCATCTTGATATTGCTCGTCGAAACCGCCGATGAGTTCCAGAGCCCGGTGCCCAAGATGCGTCTGCCATCGGAACTGCGCCGCACCGCCCAGAACATAGCGCGTGATGAGCTTATATTCTGCCTTGTCGCTGGGGCGATCGAGCTTCTTCAGAGCGGCATAGGGCGTGAACTCCAAACCGAAATTGCCTGCAAGCAGCCGCGAATACCGAATGCCCAGACGCCCTTTTCGTGTGTAGCGATAGACATCATATTTGACATAATTTGCATTCGCCTGGAAAGGATCTTCGGCAAATTGCTCGGGGGTCAGAGGTCCCGGGAGGGCCGCCGCGACATTCGTGAAATAGAAGAGGGCGCGCAATCCTCCGAGAGGACTCGACGACATCGTGTATCCCCCGCTGATGGTCTGACCGTCAAACTGCGAATGTTCCCGCCAGCCGTCCACATGAGTGGCAGACAAACTCACGACGCCGCCTTCCCCTCCCGGCCCCGTCCCAAGAGACAACTTCAATTTCCGGAAGCCATAACTTCCGGCAAGTCCCTGAAGTGTGATTCCCGGGCGTGGGAAAAATTCTGCCGTGCGAAAATTGACAACTCCGCCGGCGGCATTGCCATAAAGAGGCGAACCTGCTCCGCGCAGGACTTCGACCTGATCCAGATTGCCTACTTCAATGCCTTCCAAACGCGTTTGTCCATCGGGTTCCGATTCGGGAATGCCGTCGTAGAGAATGCGCACACCGCGAACGCCCGAATTCGACCGGGCTCCCAAGCCTCGAACCGAAAGCCGAATGTCATCGGTTCCGAAACGGCTCTGAGCCACAAGCCCGGGCACGAGCAAGAGAGGCTCGCAGACTCCCAATCCCCGCTGCACAGGCTCGCTTTCCGCTCTGAGAACCGTCAGCGCCGTCGGTGTTTCAAGCCAACTTCGCTCGGCTCGCGTCGCCGTAATCGTCTGCTCCGGAAAATAATAGCGCACGGAATCCGCAGCGAGAAGCGACAGAGGCCATCCTATAAGACACGCCGCGAAGCCGCAAATGTGCAAAGCGTGATCAAATCTCTTCCTCATCTCTACCCCGCCGCCACGAATTGCAGACGATGCGCATGGCGATGCTCGAAATGAGCGCGGAGCTTGGGAACGGTTTGAAGCTCCGGGTCGCGCTCCACTAATGAAAAGGCTTGCTCGCGCGCAATCAGAAGCAAGATTCTGTCTTGTTCGGGATTGGCCCAGCGCAGTTCGATTTCGCCATGCTGCCGCGTGCCGAAGAACTCACCTCCACCGCGCAGAGCGAGGTCTCGCTCAGCCAGTTCGAAACCGTCGTCGGTTGCGCAAATCGCGTCCATCCGCGCCTGCGCCTCCTCGGTGATGTGCGGCCCGGGCAACAGAATGCAAAACGCCTGCTGCCCCTTGCGCCCGATTCGCCCTCGAAGCTGGTGCAATTGCGAGAGTCCAAATCTCTCCGCGCCTTCGATGAGCATCACCGTCGCGTCGGGCACATCCACACCCACTTCCACTACGGGCGTCGCCACCAAAATCTTGATTTCTCCCGAGCGGAACTTTATCAGTGTTGCCGACTTCTCTTCGGATTTCTGCCGTCCGTGCAGGAGGCCGACCTTGAAATCTCGAAAAACCCCCGCTTGAACGCGCGCATGATACTCCATCGCGGCTTCGGTATCAATCTTCTCGGACTCTTCCACCAGCGGGCAAAGAATGAAGACGCGGTCGCCTTTCTGAGCCGTCTCGATAATGAAATGATAGATTTTGTCGCGCTCGGCACCTGTGCGCAAAACGGTCGTGACTCGCCGTTTCCCCGCAGGCAATTCGCGCAGAATCGAAACATCCAAGTCGCCGAAATGCGAGAGCGTCAGCGTTCGCGGAATCGGAGTCGCGGTCATGAGCAGCAGATGAGGCATCGGCCCTTTTTCGCGCAAGAGCGTTCGCTGCACCACTCCAAAGCGATGCTGCTCATCAATAATCACAAGACCGAGCTTCTCGAATTTCACCTTCTGTTCGAGGAGCGCGTGAGTTCCAACAACAATCTGCGCTTCGCCGGTGGCAATCGCAGATAGAATCTCGCGCCGCTCTTGCGCGCTCTGTTTCCCTCTCACCAGCCTCAAGTGAAGACCTGCAGCTTCGACAAGCGGAGACAAATTCCGCGCATGTTGGTCAGCCAAGAGTTCGGTCGGCGCCATCAAGGCCGATTGATAGCCGCTGTCGGCGGCCATTGCCATGGCAAGAAGCGCAACCATCGTTTTGCCCGAGCCAACTTCTCCCTGCAAGAGCCGCTGCATCGCCATGGGGCTTTGAAGATCCTGTCGAATTTCGTGCAGAACGGCCTTCTGTCCTTCAGTCAATTTGAAGGGGAGAGCCGCCAATACTTGGCGCGTAATCTCGCCGACGGTTTCAAACGGCAGTCCGCGCTCGGGAGCCTTGACCGCTCTGCGCCGAAGCGCGAAGAGAAGCTGGAAGAAAAACAGCTCTTCGTATTTGATTCGATTCCAGCCGCTGCGAAGCGTGTTGTCGTCTTTTGGAAAATGAATCGCCTCGATGGCGTCACCGCGCTGGGGGACATTCGCCGCGCGCAGATAATCATCCGGAAATGCATCAACAAGCTCGGGCCGAGCGAGATTCAGCGCCGCGTAGATGCTGCGGCGAATCGCGCGGCTGTCGAGCCCGACTTTTCGAAGAAAGAGATTCGAAGGATAAAGCGAGACGATTTGTCCCGTTTGATAGAGCCGATCGTCATCGTCTTCGCTCAGAATGTCTATTGCGGGATGAGCAAGCTGGTAACCGTCATAGTATCGAACGACACCACTGGCCGCAACGGTAAGGCCCGGCTTCAAGACTCGCTCCCAATAAGTCGTGCCCTGAAACCAGACGCACTGCAAATATCCCGTGCCGTCTTCAATGCCCACAATGAGCCGATGCGCCCGGCGACCTCGAACGAGTTCCGCAAAGGCGATTTTTCCGACAACAGTGATTTCCCGCTCGGTCAGATGCACATCTTTTATCGGCACGATATTACGCCGGTCAAGGTAGCCGCGCGGGAAATATTCCAGCAGCTCTTCCACCGTCTGGATACCGGCCTCGGAGAGTGCCTTCGCTCGGATCGGCCCGATGCCAGCAAGGAATTGGACGCTCTGGCCAAGTCTGCCTTTTTCGCTGACGGTCGGCGCCGCCGTCTTAGTAGGAGATGCGAACACGATAGGTCAGCACGACCTCTTCATCAGGATTCACTTTCACTTTGAATTCCACCTGGCGCGCCGATTTCTTTTCGTAAGGAAGCGAGCTTTCGAGAATCTTCCAGTCTCCCCAGAAATAATCGAGCACCGAAACCTCGACTTGCTCGGTCTTGTGGTTGCGCAGTTTCACTTCGTAGGCATCTTCTCTGACGCGGTCGGAGATGCGGCGAGTA
>JAZDIW010000300.1:0-10350 GCA_043804575.1 bacterium | reverse complement strand
TCGTCGCAGCCCTCTTCGGAATCATCGCCGAATTGTGTGCAACAGCCGCCCATCACTTGGACGCGGGCATGAAAATCGGTCATACAGACGGAGAATATGAGCGTGCGCCGCACGGGATTTGATAGGAAATACCAAACATCGGGCGCGCCAGTGCCGCATTCGCTGCCGCAGCCAAAGGTGCCGGAGGCATCTTGATAGGGAATGCCGCTCACGACGCGTGCCTGAGAGCAGAGATCGTGGGATGCTGGCGAGAGAGCTTGGCAATCGAGCGCCAGACAATAGGCGCTATCGGAAAATGGTGTCACCTCAACTACCCTAAGGAAATACCGTCCATCATAGGGCAGAATCTGCTCAATTCGCGAAAAATAGCCTTCGCCACCGCCGTCATTCTCCGCCAAGATTTCTTGCGTCGAATCAAAGAGCCAGAGAAATGTATTCGTATTCGAGCCTTCGCAATTGAAAGTGAAAGCGACAAGAGTATCGTTTGCTTGTCCGATGAATTGGAAGAAGTCTAGATCTCCGGCCGGGTCTAAAGTAGCGCAATAAATCGTATCGCTGCAAACGATTTCGTTTGCCTGCTCAAAGTCGTCATTGGGCTCTTGTTCGACACTGCCGAACACGACCTGAGCAATGCACAGCCAACCCCCCAAGAGTCCCATCGCAATTCTCACGCAAGTCATCCCAAAAAAGCAAAGCGCTATGTGGGCTGGCCAAAAGCGCTCATTGCTTGGTTCTTCCACCTATATAAGATAAGTTTTTTGTGAGCCAGAATCAACTCGGAGAGGCACTTTCCGTGAGAGGCCGGGATGGACGGCCGGGGCGAGGAGCGGGGAATTATTGCGGGCTTTCTTCGACAGCGGGAGCGCCGTCAATGATTTGAGCCAAGACGGCGGCGCGGCGGGAGATATAGTTGCCACTGACTTTGTAGCGAAGCGGCGCAGGGATAATGGCGGCCAGGCGGCAGGATTGATCCAGCGAAAGCTTTTTGAGTGCAAATCCAAAATGATACCGCGCGCCTTCGTCCACACCGAAAATGCCCGGGCCGAATTCGATACAGTTCAAATAAAGCTCCAAAATGCGCTCTTTGGAAAGCAGCAATTCCATAAGGACGGTGATAAACGCTTCGCGAGCTTTTCGGATGTAGCTGCGTTCCGGCGAAAGAAAAAGGTTTTTGGCAAGCTGTTGTGAGATGGTGCTCGCGCCGCGTTTGATGCGATTTCTTCTCTCGTTTTGCTCACGGGCTTGTTTCATGGATTCCCAATCGAATCCATTGTGCTCATAGAATTTCTCGTCTTCGGCCGCGATGACGGCCATTTGCAGCGTGCGCGGAATTTGCGAAAACGGACGCCATGTCTGGCGAATCTGGAATTCCTTCTTTTGCGCCGCAGCCTCGCGCATGCGCATCCGCATCCAAGCCGTGTTGTGCGGATTGTAGAAATTCAGCGCGGCCACCTGGACAACGGTCACGGCGATTGCGAGAAGAGCAAAAATGCCAGCGAGGAGAAGGAGTTTTTTCAGAATGTGCATAGCCAATATTCGGATCGCTGCAAGCAGCCAACACCGCTTTGTTCCGGCCAGGCCCATGAACCTGGCTCGGCGAGAATTCTGTTATCTATTTAGATCAGCGAGGAGATCTTGAAGTTTGTCGAAATGGTATTGCTTGGCAAGCTCTTCAATGGTGCCCCAGAAGGGTTCGCCGCAGGTCAGGCACGGCAGGCCCCAGCGCAGAAAGATTTGTGCCGCCTCGGGATTTGTCTCGAGGATTTCTTCGACGGGCATTTTTTCGGTAATCACCTTGCGTGGTCCTCTGGGCAGAAAGGTGCGGGCACGACGCGTCGTGCCCCTACACGGTCTTCTTCTGAAGGGTGTCCAAAACGCGGGAGATGAAGAGTTGCTCCGGAACGGCGCCTTCGATGTAGTCGGTTTCGTTGATAATCGTTCGGGGGACACCCATCACACGGTAGCGCTGCGTCAAATGCGGGAACTCCATTGCTTCGACCATATCGCCGATGATTTGTGAATTCTCCCAAGCCATTTGATGTGCAAGCCGCACCGCGGCAGGACAATACGGTCAAGTGGGCGTGACGAAAACCTGCAGACGAACGGGCGATGCGATTCGGCGCACGGCTTCTTTGCTTGAATCTGACAAACCAGAATCGCCGGAAGAAACCATCAGAATATCATCAAGAAGAGAGGCGAATTCGTAGCCGGAGGGAATGCCATAGTAGCGAATCGCGCGCACTTCGCCTTCGGCCGGCGCCACGATGGTCGCAGGAATTTTGTCGATGCGATACTTTTCCGCCTCGATCTTGTCGAGCGTGAAATTGAATACTTCGAGCCGGAGCTTGTCGGAGAGAGTCGTAAGTTCCTTCAGGAGGTCATGCGTATCACGGCAAGTGGGGCATTCAAGCTCTTGGGTGAAGTAGATGAGCTTGACGGGCGCGGTCATAGGCTTCAGGCGCTCGCGAACCGCAACTTGGTCTTTTTCACGCAGAATCATTCTTGGGGCTCCTCTTTCTTTGGCTGGATAACTTCATGCCGGAAGGTGATGGCCGCCGCTCCTCGCAGCATGGCCGAAACGGAGCAATAGCGCTCCTGGGAGAGACTAATGGCTTTGACGAATTTGTCTTCCGGGACATCCCCGACGATGCGATAGATAAGCTCAATGCGAGTCCAGACTTTCGGATGTTCCTCGGAAGACTCGGCGTGAATCTCTATCTCAAAGCTGTCGAAGGGAACGCGCATTTTTCGCAGAATCGAGACGACATCCATACCGGTGCACCCTCCGAGACCGGCCAAAAGGAGTTCTTTGGGACGGGCGCCGGAATCGGCGCCGCCGACAGCCTCCGTTGCGTCCATGAGGATGGAGTGACCCGATGGAACGCGTCCAGAAAACTGCATTCCTTCGACCCATTTGACTCGCGCCGTTTTCATGACGCCTCCTCGGGTTTCGGCAGGGCGTGGCGCTCGAACCGCTCGCGCAGGGGATTCATCTGCACAAGACCCGTCAGCTGGTCTGCGGCCTTGCCATTCTTGAAAACGATAATCGTTGGAATCGAATGGATACCATAAGTGCGAGCGATTTCCGGGCTGTAATCCACATTGAGTTTCACAATTTTCAGACGACCTTCGAATTCGGGCGCAAGCTCTCGCAGGAGCCCGCCCATGACTTGGCATGGCGCACACCAGGACGCCCAGAAATCCACGGCGACGGGCACCTCGGATTGAAGCACCGCTTCGCGAAAAGTCGCTTCATCTACCTCGGAGAGTTTGCTTTGCCTGTCCCCGCCCAACATTTTGCCGAGCCAGCCCATTATTCCTTGACCTCCGTGGTGATGGGTTTTTCCACTTTCGCATCGCGCCGATCCTCGACGCGGCAACTGCCCGCAAGTCAAGTGGGCACGCCGAGGCTGGGCAGAACGAATTTCATCAGGGCAAACCAAGCAACAAGCAAGAGAATCCAAAAATAGTCGTTCATGAATCTGTTCCACTTAGGTGTCGTTGGCTTCTTCGTTGGAGCCGGCTTGTTAACTCTATCGCTGGCTTCTTCTGCGTTTGTCATTGCTGTCTCAATTTACCAAAAAGTGAGGAAGAAAACAACCCTTGGGGCAGAATTTTCCCGTTTTGCCGTCGGGGATTCCAAAAATGCCCACAAGGGACTTGTGGGAAGGTGCTTTGGCCGCGGCTGTTGCCGCGCGGCGGTTGACCTTGAATTTCTCGCACGATTTTTGTATCTTTAGCTTGATATAAGCAAGCCCATAGACACAATTAGGGACGATTATGTCAAAAGTTCACGCTCTTATCACGGGAGTCACGGGGCAGGACGGCTCCTATCTGGCCGAGTTTCTCCTAAGCAAAGGCTATGAGGTCTTTGCAACCGTTCGGCGTTCGTCTACGGCCAACTTCGACCGCATAGCCCACATCCAGGAGAAGATCACACTGATTCCTGCGGATCTCTTGGACCAGAACTCCCTGACCAGCGCCGTTTTGCAGGCGCGGCCGCGCGAGCTATATAACCTTGCGGCTCAGTCTTTTGTTCCCACGAGCTGGAATCAACCCGTCCTGACGGGAGAATTCACGGCTCTCGGCGTCACGCGAATGTTGGAAGCGATTCGAGCCGTGGATCCCACGATTCGATTTTACCAAGCATCGTCCAGCGAGATGTTCGGCAAAGTGCGGCAGTCGCCGCAGAACGAGACAACGCATTTCCACCCGCGAAGCCCCTATGGAGTGGCGAAGGTCTATGGGCACTGGATCACGGTGAACTACCGGGAATCCTACGACATTTTTGCCTGTTCGGGGATTCTCTTTAATCATGAATCGCCTCGCCGAGGGCGGGAATTCGTTACTCGGAAAGTGACGGAAGGCGCGGCGCGGGCGAAATTAGGCAAGCAGCGCATCCTGAAAATGGGAAACCTCGACGCTCACCGCGACTGGGGCTTCGCAGGAGACTATGTGGAAGCGATGTGGCTCATGCTTCAGCAGGATATTCCGGATGACTATGTCATCGCGACGGGCATTTCCCATTCGGTTCGAGATTTGTTGAAAGCAGCCTTCGGTGCAGTGGATTTGAACTGGGAAGATTATGTCGTCGTGGATCCCTCGTTGGTTCGTCCGGCGGAGGTGGATTATCTGTTGGGCGATTCGACCAAGGCGCAACAGAGGTTGGGATGGAAGCCGCGGGTCTCGTTTGAAGAGCTCATTCAGATGATGGTGGAGCAGGATCTGAAGTACTGGAAAGAGCATGACTGAGGCCCAGGCTTCCGGAGCCGCCATTCCTGTTCAATCCTATAATATTACCGGCGTTCGTATTGATGATTTGACTCGTGAGGATGTGCTCCGGGCCGTGGAGGCTTTCGTTGCGGACGGAAGATTGCATCGGCTCGTGACACCCAATGTCGCCCTCATTCTCCATGCCCACCGCGACGAAATCTATCGCACCGTCCTGAATTCGGCGGCTCTCTCCATCCCCGACGGCATGTGGCTCAATTACGGCGCGCGTCTCTTGGGAATTCGGCTGCGTGAGAATGTGGCGGGACGCTTGCTCGTTCGGCCCCTGTGTGAATTATGTGCCAAGAAGGGCTGGAGAGTCTACATTTTGGCGTCCGCACCGGGGATAGCACCCATGGCCGCGGCGCGTTTGATGCGGGATTATCCGGGATTGCAGATTGTCGCGGCGCGCTCTCCTTCTTTTCAATTCGTTCAGAGTCCTGACGAGATCAATGAAGTGCTGGAGGAAATGCGTCGGCTGGCACCGGACTTGCTATTTGTCGGACTAGGCTCGCCCAAGGGCGAGAGATGGATCTACGATTACCGCGATAGATTGCCGGTGAAAGTCGCTATTGGAGTCGGCTACGCTTTTGATGTGATTGCGGGCAAAGTCGCCGAGGCTCCGCGGTGGATGACCCACACGGGCTTTGAATGGCTGTTTCGCTTACTGCAGGAGCCGAGGCGATTATGGCGGCGCTATCTGCTTGACGGCCCGCGATTTTTTTACCTGCTGCTCGAGCAGAAGTTCAAACGAATTCCCGCCAATTGGCCGGTGCAACGGAATCCATAGATAGAAATGATGTCCTCCTAAATTCCACTTCATGACCCATGTCCCTACGCATTGTTATCACGACCACTCTCAACAACAATTTGTTTCTATCGTTTTTGCTTCCGCTCGCGCGGTCGCGGTCCGATTTGCAACTCATCATCGTGACGGATCGCGAGGGACCGGAAGTGGAACGCGTGCGTTGGATCTATCCGCGAGGATTTTTGAAGCTCTTCGGGCGTTTGGGCGCGCGGATTCTGCTTTTGACAAGAGAGATTTTCCATCCGCGGACGCGATTGGTGATGGCCTACAATGTCGTGCCGCACGGTATGCTTGCTCTGCCCCTTGCCAGACTTCGAGGCGTGCCGGTCTATTTCCATTTCTACGCGGGCTATGCCGAGATTCATTTTGCCCACAATCCTCGAATCAGTCACAACCGCGTCATTTTGCGAAGCAAACATCCCGAGCGAATTGAACGGATGGCCGATTGGGTTTCGCGGCGAGCGGATATGATTTTCGTTCCGGGGCCCAAGACGGAAGCTTTCCTCGTCAAGAAAGGTTATGACCCAAAGAAAATAGCCGAGTTGCACACGGCGATTGATTTGGAGCGATTCTTTCCGGGCGATTGCGCTCGCGATTTCGATGTGGTTATTGTCGCGCAAGTCAATATCAACAAGCGAGCTCTTTTCACACTGGAAATCCTCGCGGAAGTGGCGAAGCGAAAGCCCGGCGCGAAGTTCTGTTGGTTAGGTGATGGGCCACTGCACGATGAGTTCGACGCCGCTCTCGACACATTGGGACTGCGCTCGGCAACGACTTGGACACTGACGGACAATGTAACACCTTACTATCAGCGCTCGCGCCTGTTCCTTCTGGCCTCGATGAGCGAAGGCATGTCGCAGGGGTGCATGGAAGCGATGGCTTGCGGTGTCGTGCCTGTCACTTCGGACACCGGCGATATGGCGCATGTGGTTCGCCCGGGAGAGACGGGACAAGTTTTGCCGGTCGAAGCTCCCGCGACGGACTATGCGGATGCGATTGTGCATTTTCTCTCTAACGATGCCTTGTGGCAGAGTCATTCGCGTGCTGCACGCGAATTAATCGTAAAAGACCACAGCTTTGAGACGATTCTTCGCATTTGGCCGGAAATTCTCGAACGGCTTGCTCCCTTGAGCGCTCAATAGACCATCTTTCGAAAACACTTCCTTTGCACCCGCCGAATTTCTTGATTTTTTCCGTGAAATGTT
Organism: bacterium; assembly: GCA_043804575.1. Lineage (GTDB taxonomy): Bacteria > Electryoneota > RPQS01 > RPQS01 > DYHQ01 > JAZDIW01. The sequence goes on along the minus strand of JAZDIW010000300.1, from coordinate 3,567 downwards.
GCATATTGTTTCTATAAGAGATTTGCCATTGCGGGTCTGGAGACCCAAGAGCGGCGAGAGAGGAATTGGTGAGAGGGACTGCTGCGATTATTCTTGCGGCGGGAGAATCCGAACGGATGGGGCATCCCAAAGCGCTGCTTTCGATTGAGGGCAAACCGGCTCTTTTATCCATCGGAGAGCGACTTTTGGAAGCGGGTTTTGCGCCGGTCGTCACGGTGACATCGACACCACTCCACAAAGAACTCCTCTCGTTCGATTTCTTGGGGCCGGTCGTCATCAATGATGAAACGGAAAAGGGGCCGCTGCATTCCTTTCGACTTGGGTTGCAGATTTTGCCCGATGAGACGAGCGCCGCTCTCCTGTCTCCTGTTGATCATCCATTCGTTCGTTTGGATACTTTGCAGAGGCTCAGGGCGGCTGCATCGGAAGACAAAGTCGTTGTTCCAAGTTATCAAGGCAGGCGCGGGCATCCGACGCTCTTCGGGCGAGCACTTTGGCCGCTGATTTTCTCACTGCCCTTGGAGGAAGGTGCGCGCGGAGTTTTGCATCGGCGTCCTGAGAAGGTGACATTGCTGGAAGTGGATGACCCGGGTATTCTGCGGAATGTGAACACGCCCGAGGATTGGGTAAAGGCTCGACTCTGATCATATTCACGCCGTAATAGGAAAAATGAATCCGTTGAAAAATAGCGAATCGCTCATCGGAAGCCGTGTGCCGCGAAGTGATGCGCGGGCGAAGGTATGCGGCACGGAGAAATTCATTGCGGATTATTCGTTGCCGAATATGTTGCATGTCGCCGTGATTCGCTCGCCGCTGCCCTGCGGAGAGTTGCGCGGCTCCAACCGGCGGCAGTTGGAGACTCTGCCGGGCGTCGTGGCGACTATTTTTGCGGAAGATATTCCCGGAGAAAATTGCGTTCCCATCGTTTGGCGAGACATGCCCGCGCTCGCGGCAGGGAAAACCAAGTACGCCGGAGAGCCGGTCGGTCTCATTGGAGCCCAAACGGCCCAAGCGGCGCGACGAGCACTCGCGGAAGCGCGGCTCGATATTCACCCGCTTCCGGCGGTGACGGATCCCGAAATGGCTCGCGATACGGATGCGCCCAAAGTCTATGGTGAGGACAATGTCTTTTTGCATCTCGTGATTCGCCGCGGCAATCTTGAAAAAGCATTCGCCGAGGCGGCAGCCGTCATCGAGGGATTCTATCGCACACCCTATCAGGAGCACGCTTATTTGGAGCCGCAGGGAATGTTGGCGATTCCCGAGGGAGATGGCTCGATAACGGTCATGGGCTCCATGCAGTGCCCCTTCTATGTTCAAAGCGCGGTGGCCACGGTTCTTGGATTGCCTCTGGCGAAGGTTCGCGTGATTCAAGCGGCGACAGGCGGCGCATTCGGTGGCAAGGAGGATGTTCCGAGTCTCGTCGCGACGCAAGCGGCGCTCATCGCTTGGAAAACAGGTCGGCCGGCGCGACTTATTTATTCGCGCGAGGAAGATATTATCTCGATGTCGAAGCGGCATCCGGCGGTGATTCACTATCGCTCGGCGGCGGATTCCGAAGGACATCTCCTTGCAGTGGAAGCCGATTATATTTTGGATGCCGGAGCGTATGCGACTTTGAGTCCTGTCGTGCTTTGGCGCAGCATTGTGCATTCCGCCGGGCCGTATCGTTGTCCCAATGTCAAGGTGGACGCGCGCGCCATGGCGACGAATCGAGTTCCGTGCGGTGCCTTTCGCGGCTTCGGTTCGCCGCAAATTCTTTTCGCCGTGGAATGCCAGATGGACCAGCTTGCGGCCAAACTTGGAATGGAGCCCGCAGAAATTCGCCGCCGGAATTTGCTTGCGGTGGGTGATTCGACGGCAACCGGACAGGTTCTCAAGAGCAGCGTGGGTAGCTTGGAAACGCTCGAAAAAGCGCTGGCGGCTGCGGGAGTCGTACCACCGAAAGAATCGAACAATGGGCGCGTTATGGGACGCGGCATGTCCACAATTTTCTATGGCGTAGGATTAGGGGCCGGTGGCGAACATTTGGCCCGAACCGGTGCCACCGTTCAAATTCTTCAAGATGGCAGCGCCATTTTTGCCGTGGGCACGACCGAGATGGGACAAGGCATGCGTACGGTGCTCGCGCAAATTGTCGCCGAGGAACTGGGAATTGCGTTTGACCGCGTGCACATGACTCCGACAGACACGAGTCGCGTGCCCGATTCGGGGCCGACGGTGGCCTCGCGCGCGACAACGATGTCCGGCAACGCGCTCTTGCGTGCATGCGCTCCGTTGCGCAAAACGCTTTTGCATGTCGCGGCAGATATTTTGGAGACGGACCCTGCGAATCTTTTGCTCACTCGCGGCAAAATCGAAAAGAAAGAAACAGATTCTGCTCGGTCGGTTGAGCTTCAGAAGGTGATTGACGAATGTTTTCAGCGACGCGAATGTATGGCAAGCGAAGGATGGTATCGCACGGAGGGGACTTCGTTCGACAGGGCCACGGGGCAGGGCGATGCTTATGTCGCTTACGCATGGGCGACAAATATTGTGGATATCGAAGTGGATACCGAAACGGGCGTTGTTGAGGTGAAACGCGTTGTGGCGGCTCATGATGTCGGTCGCGCGGTGAATCTCAGCGGAGTCGAAGGACAAATTGAAGGTGGCACGGTTCAAGGCATCGGCTATGGGCTGCTCGAAGAGATCCTTTGCCAAGATGGAATCATCCAGAATCCGGAGTTCGGCTTGTATCATATCCCGACAGCCGAGGACGCACCGAAAATCGATCCGATTGTGGTCGAGGCGCCGTTCGACGGCGGGCCTTACGGAGCCAAGGGATTCGGCGAACAACCGCTGATGGGAATTGCACCCGCGATTGCGAATGCGGTCGCCGATGCTGTCGGCGTTCGTCTGTTTGAATTACCGATAACTCCGGAACGAGTGTTGACGGCGTTGCACCAGAAGAAGTGAGAGCATATCGAGCCTTCCCCCCTTCCGTCCCCCCATGAAATGGGGGGAGACCCATTTCCTGCTTGCTCGCGGGGGAGAATGTCATTCCCACGCAAGTGGGAATCCACCTCTTGCGTTCCCTCCGGCTCGCGAGGGGGATAGGGGTCCGAATGAGAACATCATGGGGCTTCATATTAATGAGAATTGAATTCATACTGAATGGCAAGCCTGTCTCCTGCGAAGTTGCGCCGGATATGCGCCTTGTGGACTTTCTGCGCAACGAGATGGGCCTGACCGGAACGAAGGAAGGATGCGGTAAGGGCGAATGCGGCACTTGCACGGTGCTCTTGGACGGCCAGCCGGTTTGCTCCTGTCTTATGCTCTGCGCGCAGCTCAGCGGACATCATGTTGAAACCATCGAAGGGCTTCAAAAGGACGGCAAACTGCATCCGCTTCAAGAGGCCTTCATTGAAGTCGGCGCGGTGCAGTGCGGTTTTTGCACACCGGGGCTTGTGCTCTCAGGAGTCGCATTGCTCAGCAAAAGTCCGAATCCAAGTGAGGCGGAGATTCGCCGCGCGATTGCAGGAAATTTGTGTCGCTGCACGGGATATACGAAGGTTGTGGAAGCGATTC
>JAZDIW010000299.1:0-2560 GCA_043804575.1 bacterium | reverse complement strand
GCGCCGCTCGAAATCGTCTGCGATATACCGACATAGACGATGGAAGGTGACGAGCGCGAGATCGCCAAAGCCTGCCGACCTTGCTTGCTCGATTAAGGCAACCCATTCGGCAGCTTCGTCCAATTCACGCCGCCGTCGGTGGATTTCAAGACGCCCGCGCCATAAACCGCATCCCAGTTAAACGAGCCTTCGCCCGTTCCGATGTAGAGGATATTCGGATTCGTCGGATGAATCGCAACCGCCCCGACCGCAAGCGACGGAAGATTATCGCCCAGTGCCGTCCAGCTTGCCCCTCCGTCGGTCGTTTTCCAAATTCCTCCCGATGCCGAACCGACAACCATCGTATTGGGACTACTTGCGACAATGCTAATATCGAGCAGCCGCCCCGCCAAATTCGTCGGCCCAATCTGCTGCCATGCCGGGTCATCTAAGGTTCGCTCGCCCTCGAGCCGTTCTTTGGCTTCGCATTCCTGCCAGCGCAAACCAACGGGAATCTCGCCTGTTGGATAGGCGCGCTGACCCCAGAACCAGCGGAACCGCTGATAGGGCTTCCAACCTTTCCCTTTGCCCGGCGATTCATCGCTGTAAACTGTGCGATAGAGCGAATCCACAGCCGGAAAAGACAACGGGCTGGGCTCGATTGGTTCTTCAGCCGCACGCAGCTCTGTGCAGAGCGCTGCAAGGCAGACTGCAAAACAAATGAAACAAAGAAGTGAAAGGAGAGGACGCACGGAGAGATGTAATCTCATCGTTTCCAAACGCTTTACCATCATAATCAAAACGACACCATCGAATCAATTCAACCTTAGGGCAATCTTCAGGCCATTTTTCGCCCCCTCCAACGGGGCCTTTTCAGGCGAATTATCAAAGCATTAGCATGGCCTGCAGTCTCTCGTGAGGTTTCGTCTTTCCGACTTCAAGTTGCCATCCGTATTCCTGTTCCTGGAGGCCTCAAGCGCATCAGCCATTACTCGATCCGAATCTCCACTTGCAGTTGTCATAGACTATCACAAAAAGAAAACCCGGCCACCGGCCGGGCTTTCCCAATCCGTTTCACACGGTGCCCTATTTGCGCCTAAAAGTCAAGTGTGTTCGCTTTCTCAGAGGAACTTGAAGATCCTCGAGGCAGACTGATGTAACACGATAGAAACGGCGCGAGCAACCAACAAGTCCTTCACCTTGCCAGGGTGCTGTCCCCACAGTGTCAATCACTTCGTAATTACCAAAAGCAGAGTCACACCGTGAGACTTCATAACCATCTATTCCTTCAATCGACTGCCATTTCAATATCACGGTGGTATCGCCGTCAAACCAAATCGCCAGATCTTCCACGGCGGGAAGAGAATTACTTCTAATGGTATCCTCATAAGCTCCGATGTCGGGCAGAGTACCTTCAGGGCTCGGTCGGCCGGTACCTTCGATGTCCGAATCTGGCGCACTCACACAATCGGCAGCCGCGCCAATGGAATGGCTACACAAAGTCAAATGAAAATCTCCTTCGGGGTCTGCAAACAAGGGATCAAAGAAAATATTGAAAAAGCTGTCACAGGGATCTCCATTCGCATTGACCGTGTCAATGTGGTCCTCACCGACGCCATCAGGCACATTGCCAGCGACTTCTCCGCCACTGTTCCCGAAGAGATTACAATGAATCACTTGGACATTGTCAGCGCCATCATCAAAGTGAATTCCGGCGCCTTCGGAAAAAGCTATGATGGTATTGATGAAGCTCGCTTGCGAGGAACCCGCACAATACGCCCCGCCGCCCAAGTTCGCTGAGTCGTTGCAGACAGTGCAATGCATGAACTGCGGCGACGAATAGGACCTTAAGCTTACGCCCCCGCCTTCTTGATCAGCCTTGTTTCCATTGATGACACAGTTCTTAAGAATAGGTGCAGCATGCTGACATCCCACGCCCCCGCCCCAAGACTGCGCCCAGTTGCCACTGATGGTGCAATTGGCAAAGGTCGGCACAAGGCCACCGGATTGTTCTGAGTAGCAGTATGCGCCACCGCCGGAGTCTGCCGAGTTGCCATTGATATTGCAGTTGCGGAATATGGGCGCGGGTTGACCTGACACGAGGGAAGACCAATACAATCCGCCGCCGGCGCCCGCCGAGTTGGCGGTGAAGGCGCAAGTGTCGAAGTCCGGCCCCGAGTTCACGCAATACATGCCGCCGCCATTCGTTGCCCGATTCCCTGTAATGACACAATGCGAAAAATTGGGACCTTCAGCCTGGGTACCAACATATATTCCGCCACCCACGGAATAATCGCCGGTTCCGCGTGCTTTCTCGATGAGGCAATATCTGAGTTGGCTGTGTTGGCTACCACTACCGTGAAATCGTATGCCTCCCCACGCGTCGGAAGGATTGGCCGAATAGGATGTAAATACAACGGAATCGGTCGCCGTCCCTCCAGCTAGTCTACTGTCTCACTCTGTTTGCAACTTATCGAGGGCAGCTTTAGCTCGGGCGACTTTGGCAAGGATGTCTTCCGCTTTCGCCGTCCAGGTGAAGGTTTTCGGATTGTCGTTGTGTTCTTTGATGTAGGCCATGATC
>JAZDIW010000298.1:0-2187 GCA_043804575.1 bacterium | reverse complement strand
TTCACACTTCTGATCCCCGAGAATACCTCTTGCCGAATGTCGGTCTCGTCCGGCTCCACGACGCCGAAAGAGGTACGCCTTTTTGGATCGATACAAACGATTCGGGAGTCCGACGGAAATTGCGCAGGAATTTTGAGGAATGGCAAGCGGGTCTCAAAAGAGGTTTTCAGAAAGCGGGAGTGGATTACATGGCGTTGCCTGTTGACCGGCCCTACATTCCCGCTTTGGTCAAGTTTTTCCGAGACCGCGAGAGGAGACGATAGCGATGCCGGTACTGCGGCGAAGGCGCGCTCATTGGCTGCCGCGCGCGGCAGGAATTGTCTGCGCAGTACTTCTCATTGCGGAAACGGCTCTTGCGGCGACAATCAGAACATCGCTTACACCCGCTCGTGCTCGTGTCGGGGATTTGCTGCAGTTGAAGCTGACCGTCGAGGGAGCGAAGAAAACAGCCAAGATCGAATGGCCATCTTTCCATCCCGATTCGCTCTCCTTTCAATTGATTTCCACCGATTCCGCAGGTCTGCTTCCCAAGGAGCGCATCTTTCATCTCGCCCTCTATGACACGGGCAAATACTTCCTGCCTCCTTTGCCTGTCATTCTTCACACCGCGAATTCGAGGGAGACTCTCTTCACGCGGCATGTTCCCGTGGAGATTGTCTCCGCTTTGTCAGATACGGCCTCGGCTCCCCGACCCATCAAAGGTCCTCGCGCGCTGCCGTGGACTCTGCGGGAGATTTTGGCGCAAGCTCTCTGGCCTGCAATGGTTCTTCTGTTGGCTGTTGCGGCTTTTCTTCTCTATCGGCGCTATGGCAGGAAAGGGCAAGTTGCCAGAGTCGAAATTCCGGAAATCACGCTGCTGGCGCATGAATTGGCCATGCGTGAACTCATTGAGCTGCGCGACAAGAAGCTCCCACAGAAGGGTATGCTGAAGGAATTCTTCAGCGAGCTCTCCGAAATATTACGCCGTTATGTGGAACGCCGGTACGGATTTCCGGCTCTGGAAATGACGACATGGGATATTGGGCGGGAAGTGAACCGAGATGACTATCCGCAGATCGTGCGAGAGGAATGTCTCTTCATCTTGCGCCAGTCGGATCTTGTGAAGTTTGCGAAGTTCATTCCGCCTTGGGAGAGCTGTGAGGAGCACCTGCGCCGCACCTTTCGAATTGTGGAGGTCACGAAAGAGAGCTTGGAGCCGGAAACGATGGAGAAGGCCGCATGACTTTTGCGTATCCGGGATACTTCTGGCTTCTGCTGCTTGTTCCGGTTTTCATCTATTTCCATTTTTGGAGGGAATATCGCCGCCGATCCGATTTCCGCTATCCCGATTTGAGGTTTCTCCGTGCGATGAGGCCAAGCTGGCGCCTTCGCTTGCGCCATCTTCCTTTCGTCTTGCACATGGCCGCCATGATTCTGATTGTTGTGACTCTTGCGCGACCGCAGGCCCACGACCGCGAAGAGAAGAAAACGAGCGAAGGAATTGACATTATTTTGTGCCTGGATACTTCGACCTCGATGGCGGCGGAGGATTTGAAACCCAACCGAATTGAGGCGGCGAAGGTCGTGGCAAAGGAATTCGTGGAGGGTCGGCAAACCGACCGGATCGGCTTGGTTCCTTTTGCCGCGCAGAGTTTCACCCAATGTCCCTTGACGACCGACTATCTGATATTGCTCAGTCTGCTGGCCGATATCCACATGCGCATGGTCGAGGACGGAACGGCCATCGGCATGGCGATGGGCACGGCCATCAATCGTTTGCGGGAATCTACGGCGAAGAGCAAGGTCGTGATCCTTCTGACGGACGGACAAAATAACCGTGGCGAACTGGATCCGGTGACGGCAGCCCAGGCCGCCGCCGCGTTAGGGATTAAAATCTATACGATCGGCGCCGGCACACGAGGTTTGGCTCCCTATCCGGTGGAGACGATTTTCGGTGTTCGCTATCAGAAAATCCCCGTGGATATTGACGAAGACATGTTGCGGGAAATTGCCCGCGTCACCGGCGCTCGATACTATCGGGCAACGGACGAAAAGAAACTGCGGGAAATTTACCACCAAATTGATCAATTGGAGCGCTCGAAGGTGGAAGTGACGGAATATCGGCATGTGGCCGAGCTCTATTCGCCCTGGCTTGCAGGGGCGCTCGTGTGCTTGCTTCTCGAGATAGCCCTCGCCTCCACTCGATTT
>JAZDIW010000297.1:0-6070 GCA_043804575.1 bacterium | reverse complement strand
GAGGGTTCCATCCGGCCTCTCGTAGTAGAAGTAGCGCACGAAACCGCAAATGTCGTCTTGGTGCCAGTCCGGCTGCTCACTGAGATGGCCAATATCGGCATCCACGTAGAGCCCAATATAGAGGTTCTTCAAGTAATTGCTGGCGATGTTTTCAAACTCGTAGTCGATGAGGATGAAATCCTGGGCGAAACTCTGAGAAAACGAATAGGAGGTCTGCGTGGTTTTGATTCCCAGAGGTCGGTGAGGACCGTCCGTCGGATGGTTCGGCACCCAGAAGGGATCCCTCAAAGTGTCACTGTAGGCACAGAGGAAATCCTGGTCTGAGACGGCATCGGGATGCGAAACATATTGGCCGAGGCAATTGTAATACCCCGGGCGGGTACTGCGCTCCAAAATCCCGTCTTGGACGCCCTCGCCGGGATACATCTCCTCAAAATCCCGTATCCAGCCATCCGTTCCCACGGAGACACGCTTCGTCTCAAAACCCTCTTCCACAATGAGGGCACCCACCCAGAGGGAAGCCATATAGAGATATTGCTGCCCCGACCCACAGGGGAATTCCGCTTGGGACGCCCATTCTCCGGGGTGACAGGGATCCGTCATTTCATCTCCCCCGCCGGGCGAGTCATTCCCAAAATGGCCGCGATTCGTGATATTCATGCAGATCTTTCCGGCATCATGCACTCGATTCTGCACATTCGGATTGGCGACCGCAATACGCACCGGACCTTTGGGAGGCGCCGAGGCCCTGAGGCCACTGTCGGTTGCCCAAGCGAATTTCGAAAGACTCCCAACCAAAAGAATTAGCGTAGCACGACGAAGAAGAGTCCAAAACATTTTCTTTATCCTCCGGCCAACGCTGCCAGATGTTGCCGCACCCTTGCCCCCCTCCGGCAAAGGCGCTTTGTTGTTTTCAACGACGAACGGACTTGCTTGTCAAATCCCGAGCGATCGAGGGGCCTATTCCTCCTCCGCTGGGCCCGCCATAGGCTCCCATGTCATTTCGACTGCCGTCGGTGTCATTGTACTCCGTCCCCGGGTGACCCTTGTCAATACAAGGGGAAGGTGGGGGACCCTCCTGCAAGACGGCAAGAGATCCGGAAACAAAGAGCGGGTCCGTGTTGAGGTTCTGATGTCCCGGCGGCAACTCGATTCCTTCGTAATTTGTCGTCGAATCGCTCAGGATGTTGTTCTGCCAAACATCATTGTAGTCTACCGTAGGAAAGGAGCTGGTTCGTGCGATAATCCCGGGGCGGCCACAACCGGCAATAATGTTATTCAAAACCAGGGGGCTCGAGTTGTTGTAACACTGAATTCCAGCATATCCCGTGCCGGTTATCACATTGTTGATAATCTGAGGCGAAACGAAAGTCTTGCATATAATGCCATTTACGCCGCAATTGCGAATTATATTGTTGTGCAATCGGCTGGTTGCATCTTCGACCGGCGGCGCTCCCATCAAGACCACACCGTCGCCCATGCAGTTTTCAACCAGAGAGTTCCGAACGACAATCGAAGATGTGAGAGCAATTGAACACGAGGAGTCCACGCAGAGAGTGTCCACCCAGAGTCCGAAAAGCCCCAAATCATCGAAGCGGCAGTGATCAATCACAACAGGATTTGCCGAGCCGGTTTTCACCCGAACTCCAGACTGATAGCCCTGCCGAAAGACGCAACCGGTAAAGGTAGCTCCAGGTTGCGCGACCTCGCAGTAATCGAAATTCTCAAAAGTTGTATAGGAAACTCGGCTGGGCACGCCATCGAGCGAGCCGTAGAAGATAAGTTGACCCCAATCCCCCTTGCCCGGTGATGCACTTCCGGAGCGGACATATACTCGATTCGTTGGAGTTCCCTCGACAATAAGAGTCCCAAATACTTCGAAGTTATACAGCCCGGAAACATTAATGATTGTCCCCGCTGGAATGGTTAGGGTTTCCCCGGGAGGGATGCGCACATGGCAGGACATGCGGTAGATTTCGGGGCTGAGCGAACCTGACTGAATTCCCCGCAACTCCGCGGCCGTTCTCACATAGGGACAGACTCCAAAGTCGATGCGGCCCAAATCTCCGCCCGGTCCTTGAACATCCGGGGGCCCTGCGTCAATACAGGGAGAACAGGATTGCAGGCGGAAATCCCCGTTTTCCCAATCGACAAACATCGGAGAAAGCGTGAAATTGAAATGAAAATCCGTCGGATCGAGATTCGCATTCACCGTGTCCTTGCCTCCAATCGTCGAGTCTTCCGTGAGAAAATCAAGAGAGCTGTTTTCCGCCCCGCAATTGAACTCGGGAATGAAGCTGCCGACCGTAGAACTATCGGCGCGAATGGCCGAGGCATCGTTTTTGAAGATGATATTGTACCGCACCGTCGGCTGGGAATTCTGACCCGTGACATAGACGCCGTTGTTCTGGTTGTAGAAGATGATGTTGTTCTCGATGATGGGCGAGGAATTGATGACGGCGAGCATGCCCGCATACTTCTGGGCCTCGCGGCCGCGCTCGGTCATCGTGTCTAGTTCAAAGTAGGCCCCATATTCAAAGATACAATGGCGCACGACACTCTGTTCGGTCTCATTCAGGAAAGCCAATCCTCGCCATTGCCCGTAGTCCGCCTTGTGGCGACAGGTGGTAAACCGAATGGGATCGTTGGGCTGACCTTCTGCAACGAGCTTTCCTTTGATTTTCATCCAATAGAGACCTTTGAACGCCAGGGTGACCCCCGGCTCAATCGTCAAGGTCATCCCGCTGTCCACCACAAGGTCGCTTTCCACAGCATAGGGGCTGTTACCGATTCCGATGACGGGATTTGCCCCCACCAAATTCTCTTGTGTCAGGCGCGTTCCGTCGCAGAACTCGGGTTCCGGTTTTACGGGATTAGGTGTTGGATCGCTGCAGCCAGCCAGCCATCCCAGTGCCGGCAAAATGGCCAGTAAAAGATAGACAGAGAGCCGCTTCATTCTCTCTCCAATTTCCTTTTGCTTTTCGACTCCGCCATTCACCAAATGAACGACTTCTCTCTTCGTACCCACCCCGGGCGCGCGCTACTAAAAAGCTACCTTAAAGTGAAGGAAAATCTGTCGCGGCGCGTAGAGGTTCCGAGGATTATGATCATAGTCGGTTCCCGCATTGCCCGGGTCTTCCAGGGCATTGTCAGGATTGGCCGGATTGGTGCTGTCGTAGGGATTGCCGGTGTCGGTGTAAATGACTCGCCAGTTCCGCTTGTCCCAAAGATTATAGATTTCCGTTCCGAGCGTAAAGACGATTCCACGCCACCGGAAGTTTTTGTCAAACTTCAGATTGGTCGTTTCTGTCCAGGGCTGGCGCGCGGAATTCGCCGCAATTCGATTGGAGGCCAGGCCGGTCAAATATCGGGAGGGGGTATAGGGCAGCCCAGATCCATAATCAAATTCCATGGTCACGAGCCAATCATTGGGGATGGACAGGCCAAAGGGTCTCGGATGGTCGTTCTCCCGCACTTCCACCGTCAGAAAGCTCGAGATGGTGTGCGTTTCATCCCAACCCAATGGATGCTCGTCCCGGTTCTCCGGAACATTCGACAGACGCTGCAACAACCCTTCCGCCGCTTCGGATTCCTTGCCGTAGGCGTAGGAGAAGTCATAATTGAATTTCAGATACCAGTAGTTGGAATATTTCTTCTCAAAAGTGAATTCAAAACCCCGCGCGCGCGCATAACCCAGATTGAAGTACCGGTTCAGCGTAATGGGGCCGATGCGCTCTTCCACCGTGCCGATCTGGTTGTAGACGTCCCGATAATACCCGGCCACATCAAAGACGATCTCCTCGGTCACCTGCGTGTTCACCCCGAGCTCATACTGCACGGTCTTTTCGTAGTCCAAGTTGGGATTTCCGATGGTGGTGTTGGGCGAGATGTTCGCCGTCGCGGACCGATAGAAGTATTGGAAACTCGGCGTTTGGTAGAAATGGCCATAGTTGAAGTAGAGCTTGGCGCGTTCGCTGATGGGATGGGAAATCCCCAGTCGCGGCGCTATCCGGTATCGGCCCCGCCGAGCCAACAGAGCTCCCGGCTGATTTCGGTCCACCATTTTCTGCGTCTCTTCGCGCATCTGGGGATCCTGAATCACGAAATCCATCCGGATCCCTGCCCTCACGATCATGCCTTCGAATTCCATCTTGTCTTGGAAATACCAGGAGCCTTCCCAAGGTTCCCGGTCATAAAAATCGCGTATATCCCCTCGTTCAGGCCACGGACTTCCGGCAGGCAACGGGGCATCGGGGTTGTTATACGGCAGATCCGGTCGCTCGATCGACTGCATCTTGAGACGGCGGTATTTCAGTTCCCCGCCCCCTTTCAATTCGTGGTACTTGTTCACCTGACTGGTCAGACTGACCTTCAAGGAATATTCATTCGAAGACCGGTCATGATAGAACGCCGAGGCATCCCACTGGCCCGGATTCAGAAATCCGTCGTCTCGACTGTTTTGCACACCGTCCGCATTGTAATCGCTGAACGATTCCTTGCCCGCATCCCATACGAAATTGGGGATGTCAAAAACCGGATCGTTCGGGTCATCGAGAGTCTGGTTCCTCCAGGTAGAGCGTCCAGAAATGTAGGCCAAATATCCGGGTGTACCACCCGGACGAGCCGGCAATTCCAACCACCAAGGATTCTGGCTTCCATCATGGAGCAACTGCGCCAGTCCGCCCCAATAGAGGACCGGCATGGTGGGATCCATGCCGTAGTCTTGACCGGCCGGCTGGCAAAAGAGCTCATATTCGTCGAAGTAGCCATTCGGTCCATCGTATTTTCCGTTGCGCGTGGGTTCATATCGAGGATAGAAGGGCGCCTGGAACGACGAGGGCAGGTCGAAGTAAATCTCCCCTTCATCCCAAATGCCGTTGTAATATCCATTGGGATCCGGCGTATCAATAAAGGGCTCACCCGTATCGAAGAAGAAATCGCCGTCCAAGAATGGCTCGCCGAAGTCTTCATCATCGGTGAACAGCATTTGGTGGTCAATCTGGCCATCGCCGTCGCCGTCGTCGTAGCCCTCGCCCCATCCGTCATAGCGTCCGTTGCCATTGGCATCTTGGAATCGTTCACCATCCCACAGCCCATTATGATTCCAGTCTTGCTCCGGCAGCTGCGGTTCCGCCGCATCCCAACGGCCGTTGCCATTGAGGTCAATGAAAGGATCCCAAGGGTCATAGACCCCGAGGTTGTTTTCTCCTTGAGCACTTGGGCGATCCAGATAGGGCTCGGCACCGTCATAGACTCCATTGCCATTCAAATCCACCCAATCCTCGCCTCGATCCCAGCGACCATTCTGGTTCAAGTCCTCATAGCCCTCTCCATCCCCATCATAGATGTAGTTTCCGTTCGCATCTGTAAAGCCGTCGCCGAAACCGTTCTGATTTCCGTCCGCGTCGCCATAGTAGAGCTGATTTCGGTCTTCAATATCGTCCTCCATTGTGAACTGGCCGGGCGTCTTGTTCCGCGGGCTGATGAGTGTATAGGTCTGGAAATTGCCCAGCGCAATCTCATAGAAGGTCTTCTGGCTGACTTGGTGAGAGAATTTGAGGTTCAGTGTCTGGCGCTCGTTTCTTACCCAGGGGCGATTGGCGACATTGTATTTGTATTGCCACCCGTAGTCTCCGTCTATCGCAGCCTCCCCTTCCGGATAGACGTCCCAGAGGATGAAATCTCGGCTCCAGGAGAAACTCAGTTTCTTCATTTGGTCAATCGGGTAGGTCAGCTTCCAGAAGGTGTTATAGGAGTTGGATTGCCGCTCGGGAAGATCAATCCCCACGCCCATATAATCATTGGGTTCCCGAAATATGGAGTAGGGACAATAGGTGTTCGTCAGGTTGGCCGTACCTGTCGTATAAAAGGTGAGCTCTTTGCCGAGGAGCATCCTCGACAGAGGAACCGGACCGGAGAGCGAATAGTAGTATTCATCGGAGTGAAAGCTGGCGTTCTCGAAAGCGCGGTCGCTCTTCCATTCCGCACTCCCGCTGTATTTCTTGGGATCTCCTTCCGGAGTAGTCACATTAATCAAAGCACTCTGGAACTGACCGTACTCCGCAGAGAC
>JAZDIW010000296.1:0-4595 GCA_043804575.1 bacterium | reverse complement strand
GCACTTTCAAGGCGACTTCATAGGTGGTCTCTTCTGCGATCAAAATCGGAATGCGAAAGCCGGAGAGTCCCCCGATGAGTTTTTTCACGGAATCACTGGGCTCCAGTCCCCCCGTGACGATAATTCCCGAGATATTCGGGTAGGTCGAGGACACCCGTGAAATCATCATCCCAAGAGTGATGTCATCGCGATCGCCGGGAGTAATAATCAGGTGTCCTTCCTTCAAGTAGGGGAGCGCATTTCCAATGAGCATGGCCGCGATGGCCGGTTCACACGCAAGATTGTCCAAGTATTCGTGACCGAAGATACACCGTGCGCCAATCTTGGCGGCGATTTCGCCGATGCGCGGCATTCCGAGAATTTTTTGATGCGGGAGAATACCGAAGAGCGCAAGTTTTTCGGCTTTCAACCAAGTCTCAAGAGCCTCTCGAATGCCCGACACGTCATCTTCTTCCGCGCGATTGATCACCACACCCAAAACATCGCAGCTCTGCTCATCGAAGGATTCCGTGCTCGCCGCGCACTTGGAGAGAATCTCTTCGGGCGTTTGTCCTTTGCCGCTGGCCACAAGAATGACCGGCGCATCCAAGGTTTTGGATATTTGAGCATTCGTATCGAACTCAAAAGCGGCCATGGTGCCTTGATAATCGGTTCCCTCAATCAGCACAATGTCACGACCTTTGGCCACCTTGCGGTAGGCCTCGAGGATGCGCTCCATCAGCTCTTCCTGCCGTCCGCGGGCGATGAAATCTTGTGCCTCTTCCACCGTGACGGGATTCATCAGCTTCGGATCCAGATCCAGATTGAATACGCGGCGAACAAGTTCGATATCCTCGTCCTGTTTGGCTTCGGGGCGGAAGCGCTGTCCGATCGGCTTCAAGTATCCGATCTTGTCTCCATGGTCTTGGAAGAGCTCCAGCAGTGCAAGACAAATCGTGCTCTTGCCGCTATACGGTTCCGTTGCCGTTATATAGAGGTTTTTCGCCATTAGGATCTATTTCCCTCACCTTCCCATGAGAGCACCGCCATCTTCGGCCGGCGCACGCAATCAATCACCGTTCCATCCACCCATTTGATTGCCGCAATGATTTTTTCGCCGACTTCGGGTGGAGCCGGCGTTCCACCACAAATCTCCTCCACTTCCTCCTTGATATCCCGAAGCGGCCGGATGGGCAATGAGGAGCCGCGCAGCTTGTCCATCAGATCTTGACGACGAGGATTGATGGCAATGCCGCGCTCCGTAATGACGACATCTATGAGCTCTCCCGGGCCGCAGAGCGTCGTCACCCGCTCAACAATCACCGGAATGCGATCGCGAAACGACGGAATGGGCAACATCGTGCATTTGGAAAACAGGCAATTCTGCCAGCCGCCGATGCCGTGCAGAAGCCGACCGTCCGAGTGCGTCACTACATTCGCATTGAAGTGGACATCCACCTCAGTGGCCCCCAATACTACTACATCCACCAAGGACGCAAAGTTCCCTTTGCCGTGATAATTGTAGCTGGTGAAAGGAGAGGTGTTCATATGATTCGGGTTTTCGCGCATGGAACGCACGCCCTCGAGATCAAAGGTTTGCCCATCCAGAATATAATCCACAAGCCCTTCTTCCAGCATCTTGACCAAGAAGTGATTGGAGCCTCCTCGAGCAAAGCGAGCCTTGATTTGGCGCTCGCGCATCATCTCGCCCAAAAAGATGGCAAAAGAGAGTGCCGTGCCGCCTGCGCCCGCTTGGAAAGAAAAACCGTCACGCAGGATTCCTGCCTCGGCGACAAAGCGGGCCGCATATTCGGCGATGAGCAGTCGATCCGGACTGCGCGTTATTTCCGTTGTGCCGGAGACAATCTTTGAGGGCTCCCCAATCCGCTCCATGACCACGACATAATCCACAAAATTCCCGTGTATCTGCCACGGAGTACAAGGAAAGGGAATCAAATTATCCGTCGCAATAATTACATGGTCCGCATATTGACTGTCCGCAAGCGCAAAACCCAAGAGGCCGCAAGCCGAAGGGCCCCGGTCACCTGTTGCATTGCCGAAAGGATCCGCTGTCGGCGCCGCAATGACCGCAATATCAATATGGACTTCGCCATCTTGTACTGCTTGATAGCGTCCTCCGTGAGAGCGCAAGACCGCCGTACCGCGCATTCGACCGGCGCTGCAATAATCGCCCAAAGGCCCATTCAGACTTCCCTCAATATGGTGCACAACGCCGCTCTCCAAGTGCCGGATGATGGGAGCATGGCAGGGGAAAGCGGCACTGGGAAACCAGCGCAAGTCCTTCACGCCCAACTGCGCTGCAGCATCAAAGACTGCGTTCGCGACGAGATCGCCATCTCGAAAGTGGTGATGAGTCGAAATCGTCATACCGTCGCGAAGACCGGCCTTTTTCAATGCGGTTTTCAGGTCAGGAACTACCTTGTTGCCATCCGCCGGATAGTTCGCGCAGCTTGCCAAAGGCGGCCCATAACGACGCCCAGCAGGTCGATATTTGCCAATGCCTTGATAGGGCACTTGTGGAATGCCGTTCACCTCAACCGGAACAAGGCGTCCCGCTGCGTTCTTGATGACCTTCTCACTCATTTGCTTCCACCTCCCGCCAGTTGGCTGGAAGTCGACCAATGGACACCGCCAGCTCTACGGTTTTGAGAGCTCTTTTAACGACGGGTGGATCAATCATCTTGCTTCCGAGGGATACGACACCCAGACCTTCCGATTGCGCTTTTTCAAAGGCAAGAACGATGCTTTTTGCCTTGGTGATTTCCACTTCATCCGGCGCGAAAGCTTCGTGAATCGGCGCAATTTGACGCGGATGAATGCAACCTTTGCCGTCGAAGCCGAGAGCTTTCGCTTCTTTGACACTTGTCTTCAACCCTTCCATATCCGCCACATCGGAGAAGACGGTGTCAATCGGTTGGATTCCGGCGGCACGCGCTGCATTCACCACCACGCTGCGCATCCAGAAGCTCTCTTTCCCGTCGAGCGTGCGCTGCGTGCCGATGTCCGCCGTGTAGTCCTCGAGTCCCAAGGCGAGGGCGACATTATTTTCCGAGGCGGCCGCGATTTCATAGGCCCAAATCGCTCCCATCGCGCTCTCGATAATGGGCATCAAATAGACGGGCGATGCGATAGGCTCTGCCTTCCGAAGGCTTTGAATTCGCGCGTCCACCTCGCACACTTGCTCCGCTTTTTCGACTTTCGGAATGAGAATCACATGCACATTGCTCGAGAGAATCCAATCCAAATCATCCAAACCCGCCGGCACTTGGTTGATCCGAACCATTCTCTCGGCGCCATAGAAATTCACTTGACGCAGGGCATTCCGCACAAGAACTCGTGCGGTATCTTTCTCGGATGGCGCGACCGAATCTTCGAGATCCAGAATCACACCGTCCGGCCTATGGAGTCCAGCGTTGATGAAGAACTTCGGTTCGTTGCCGGGAAGATAGAGGCGTGACCGGCGGAAACGATCTCGCTGAGTTCCATAGGTGCAATAGGATTTCATTTCCGGCGGGAATCTTTTCTTCACGCCCGCCCGATGTGCGGCGACCTCGATGCGCGCGGCAAGCGTGAACGGAAGAGCACCCGCGTCCTCCATCTCCAACCTCGCGTGCCGGATGCCCAGACTCTCGAGCACTTCGCAACAGAGCTGTCGAATGGAGGCGCCATACATGGATTCCACCCGGCTCTGCACGACAATCTCGTGTCCGCCGCTCTCTCGGAGCTCGAGTGTGACAAAACAATCCGAACGAATGTCGGGCCCCTGTCGCCCGGCCGTCCCACTTCTTGACATTCTCTACCTCACAGGGAGAAGAGACTTCTCCATACTATCTTCATTTTGCCAGCAGGCCGCCCCGCTGATAGATCTGCATCTGAATATCGGAAAAGGGTGCCGCTTGAACCGTTTTATTTTGCTCAGCCAATTCAATCTTGCCGGTAGAAAAATTGACGCGAACAATATCGCCGTCTTTGAGTCCTTCCTTCAACAGGTCGGCGGTGAGAATCGGCATGGCGGCATTGATGGCATTCCTCTCATAGATGGCGCCAAAGGATTTTGCGACAATGACCGAGATACCCAAACTCAGAAAACAATCCACGGCTTGTTGGCGAGATGAGCCCGCGCCAAAATTCTCACCCGTCACAATAATGTCGCCGCGTTTCGCGTTTCGAGCAAAATTCTCCCATCCCTTCAAGTTGCTGAAGGCATATTGGCCCATCTGCGCGCGGTCTGTAATAGACAAATAGCGGTTGTGATAAATCATATCGGTGTCAATATTGTCTATGGGAATGATCCACACGCGCCCTTCAACCGTCGTGGGTTGCATCGTCTCTTTTGTTGTCGCAGGCGCGGTGACCTCTTTTTCCTCAGCTGGCATAGCAGCGGCTTTTGGTTTTTCAAAAACAATCGGCCGTGCGGGAATGTCGGCCACTGTCGTGATGACTCCCGCGATGGCTGACGCGGCAACCGTGGCGGGGGAAGCGAGATAGACTTCGCCCTTGCCTTGCTTTCCCGCGAAGTTGCGATTGCCCGTGCTGACGGTTACCTCGCCGGGGCCGTTCTGTCCGATTTGTCCGGCGGCGCAGCCCGCGCAACC
>JAZDIW010000295.1:0-2292 GCA_043804575.1 bacterium | reverse complement strand
AGAAAATAGTTTGCGATTATTCATTTTTACTGGATATTGCCTATGCGGAAATAGGGCTGAAAGGCTCGCAATTAAATGCATTCATGACGATTTATGAGGAAATTGCAAAAGAACTCCCTCCCCCAATATTAATTATTCACTTACAGTGTGATGCATCGATCGAATTAGAACGGATCCGAAAGCGGGCTCGCGCTGTTGAAGAATCTATCACTCTGGATTTCCTTGATGCATTGAATAAGGCTATTGCAAATGAAGTGTCAAAGTATAGTAACAAATTGAAAATAATAACGATTGATAGTGCTTTTAAGAATTTTGCCGATGATGAAATAATTAAGACTGAGATGTTGCACCGGGTAGATGAAGCCTTGATGCGACACAGTTAGCAGAATTTTCCTATAACTGAAATATTTATTAAACACCTTTCTCTGTTTATCAGACCGCACCCCCTGCACCAGCAACATCAAGCATGCTCCTGATATAGCTCTCTCTATCCTCCTCTTGGAAGAGGATGTGCCGTTTCTGCATTTCCTCTTTCTCCATACGCCAGAGCATCCTCATGGCAAAGGATGGCGTGTTTGAAATGATGAATGAATGCAAGTGCACGTCGGCATTGGCGAGCCGCTGCTCGATCTCCTTGACCGTCTCGTAGAACTGGATCTTGGGATCGGACGGCCCGAGGTTACGGATACCCTTGGGATCCACAAAAATCACTTGCTGTTGATTGCCCGCGAGCAGCCACAGGATGAAGTCGGGGTGGAAATTGCCAGCCTCGAAGAAGCCGACGCCGCGCCCCTTGCTCAGGTTGCGGAGCAGGTAGAGTTCCCGGGCCTTGAAGAAGTCGGCGTTCCCGTCGGGGTATGTTTTGAGATCCTCGACGAATTGTCGTTCGCCCTTGTTCAGCGGCGCAGGGCTGATCTCGACGATGTTAGAGTCAAGATAGAGAAGTGGCTGATAAAGATGATTTCCGAACCAGATGGCCTTCATGCCCCGGAATTCCCAGGGCTTCAGGTCGCCCTTCTCGATCATGGCCTTCAGCTCATTGAGTTTCGCGACAATTTCCTCTTGCGATTCGTCGATCAGGATGCGGTAATAGCCGTTGTCCGGTGACTCCTTCACGCACAGGAAGTTTGGATCGTCGTTCTCCAGATTGCGATACTCAAGATGCGGCAGCTCCCATTCACGCTTACGGAAGGTGTAGTATCGTTCGGTGTACTTCTTCAGCAGCGAGACGGCGATTTCATCCCAAAGCCGTACCTTCTCGAATGAATCAAAAGCCATCTCTTCGGCGGGAATCAGCAGCCGGTACCAGCTCTGATCCGCGAGCAGCGCCTCGATTGCATACCGTGTCAGATTCAGATTATACCAGCCGCGCTCCGCCTTGAACCTCTCCAACTCGAAGTAGATCCGGTCGAGGTCCAGGAAGGCCACATGCCGGGCGCTCAGGTGAGTCTCGTTCGGGGTCGCAACTGCATCACCACCCACCAGCCCTCCTGATTTCATCGCCTGGATCTTTGGGTACCAATTGAGCACGACTTGGTTCTTCTGCAAATAGTCCGTGCTCGGCTCATGTACAGGGTCCGGTTTGGTCAGCGTCGGCACCGGCGCGAGTTTGCGGAATGCGTCTCCAAACTCGGTGCTCACGCCATTAATAGTCTTCTTGAGACGGATGGTTCTTAGCTTCTGGGTGCCCAGGTTGTTGATCACCGGCAGCAGGAACAAGACGCGCTCATCATTGGTGGGGAGTCCCTCTTCTTCGAGGAAGTCACGGAACTGCGCCATGTAATCCGCATGGATGCCGAAAATGCCGAGTGTTTCCAGCACGCTGATGTGCTTGGGCCTATCGATGCCTTCCGGTAGCTGCGTCTTGCCGCTGCGCTTCAGGCTCATGTCGTAGCCCTTGAGCCGCACCCCGCGCCCGAAGAGCTGGATGATCTGCGCGCCTTCGCCCTTGCCCACGTTCATCAGGCCCATGGTACTGACGCGCCAGCTACTCCAGCCCTCGGTGAACTTCTTCGACCCGATCAGCAGGTTCACCGTAGATTGCGGCTTGTTGATCTCGTGGAACAGGGAGCCGGAGAACTCACGCTCACCGGTGGCAAGGCCATTTGCCTCGCACAGCTTCACCAACTTGGCATCGTCTCCCACGTTGATGACGCCGAAAGCGTCGTTTTCCGCGCCAAGCCTAAGCGCCACTTCTCCGCTGACACCTTTGAGGTTTTCCACATAGAGCTGGCCGCCGCCCGGTGCATTGAAGAGCGTCGCGAGCGTTTCATCGAAGATCTGCGCTGGTGA
>JAZDIW010000294.1:0-10292 GCA_043804575.1 bacterium | reverse complement strand
GTTGCGGAGGTTGCGACCGGTATTTGTGTTCACCCACGGCTTACCAGTCGTTCGGCACCGGGCCGCATTCACGCCATGCTCAACTGCCAGATTGAAGTGGCTCGAAGCGGATCGATGGGTCCTGGACGGCGTGCCGACGGGAGCGGATGTCCGCATCGGAGACCTGGCGATCACGACCGGTCAGGGCGGCGTATTTCCCGAGGGGATTCGGACGGCGATCGTTTGCCAGCTCCGTGAGGAATCGGCGGAGCAGTTTAAAGATGTGCGTCTTCGGCCTTTGGCCGACTTTCAGACTCTCGAGGAGGTCTTTATCTTACTCCCTGAAGCGACGGCGCCTCCGGAGCGAGCCGAGGAGCAGGGTGGCCGATGAGATGGCTCTTCTATCTCTGGTGTGCGTTCGTTCTTTTCGTCCTTCAACTTTCGTTTGGCGGAATTCTGACCATTGGGGGCGCACGGCCGGATTTGCTTTTGCCGTTCATTGTCTTTCAAGGACTTCGCAACGGCCCTGTAGCGGGAACGATCAGTGGAGCCCTTTGCGGATTGGCCGTTGACCTCCTCGGTACGGGTCCCATCGGTGCGCGGATGTTTGCGGGAACGATTGTGGGATTTGTCGTCGGCAAACTTTGGCGCGAGGGGCCCTTTCGGTTGCATTGGCCCTGGGGCGCGATGCTCCTGGGAGGTGCGCTGTTTCAGCAAATCATCATCTTTTACTTTCGCTCTCGGGAGGCGACTTTGCCCTTTGGAGACCTCTATTTGCGCTATGGCATTCCGAACGCTCTCTATACGACCGCGCTGGGAATCATCTGGTTTCTTTCCCCTCTCTATAGGCCGCGATAGGCTATGGAACGGACAAGTTTTCAAAGTGGATGGCAGCGACCGTGGGCATTCTTCCTGATTGGCGGTATGCTCTTCGGCCTGCTGATTGCGCGACTGGTCCATCTGCAGGTCGTGCGCGGCGATGACTACAGAGAGAAATCGGATAACAACCGCATTCGGCTGGTGGAGATTGCTCCGGCACGAGGGGCGATGTTCGACCGGCATGGGACACTGCTCGTCAGCAACCAGCCGGTGTACACCTTGTACGGCGTGCCCGCGGAGATGAAGAGGGACACGGTCGGGTTGGCCAGAGTGGCTCAAATCTTAGGGTATGATGCCCAGACTTTCCGGCGGAAAATCTTGGAATCCGGGCGTGGTTCGTATTTGCCGCAGCGGCTGCAGCGGGATCTGAGTTTCACCTCTCTTTCGCAGATCGAAGAGCAACGAGACATCCTCCCGGGGATCTTTCTGCAAGTGGAACCGAAGCGCTATCATCCGATGAGAATGGGGGCGCATGTCTTTGGCTATGTCGCAGAGGTTTCGCCGGAAGAGCTCCCGGGTTTTCCCGGCACTCGAGCCGGCGACCTTGTGGGAAAGCGCGGATTGGAAAAAACCTATGATGAGTTCCTGCGCGGCCAGAAGGGCCAGCGCCTGGCTATAGTCAATGTCTTCGGGCAAGAGGTCGGAGACCTCGAAGGCGGGCATCGCGTGCCGCCGGTTGCGGGCAAAAATCTGCGTCTTACGATTGATGCGCCGTTGCAGGCCTTGGCCGAGTCCTTGCTGACAGACAAAATAGGTGCCATCGTGGCGATGGAACCTTCTACGGGCGAAATCTTGGCGCTGGCCAGTGCGCCGACCTATGATCCGGACATTTTTGCAGGAGCAGTCGCCGCTGCCGATTGGCAGAGACTCCTGTCGGATCCAATAAAACCCATGTTGGATCGAGCGGTGCAATCGGTGTATCCTCCCGGTTCGACCATCAAGATGGCAATGCTCGCAGAGGGATTGGAGTCGAAAGAGATTGATGTGAATTGGACGGTTCCATGTCGAGGCTCTCTGAGGGTGGGCAATCGCGTTTTCTCTTGCTGGCGCAAACAGGGGCACGGGCGAATGGCCATCTTGGATGCGATTGAGCAGAGCTGCGATGTCTTTTTCTATACTCTCGGTCTGCGAATGGGAGCCGATGGCATCTACCGTGCGCTGACGCGCTTTCACTTTGGAATGAAAGCGGGGATTGATATCGGAAGTGAAGCCACCGGAATTGCTCCCTCGATTGCCTACTATAATCGTCGCTACGGCCCGAGCGGCTGGACGCGCGGGTTCATTCCTTCGATTTCGATTGGGCAAGGTGAAGTGCTCGCTACCCCCCTGCAAATGTGTGGTTACATTTCGGCCATCGCGGATGGAGTGATGTGGCGCCAACCGCATTTGGTCCGCGAGATTGAGGATCCGGTGACGGGAAAGACTTGGGTGCCGGACAATCACAAAGCGGAGCCCATTGACGCCAGCACCGAGACAATGCGACTCCTTCGCGAAGCGACCCGGCGCGTTGTCATGGGCTCTCGTGGCACCGCGCACCGGCTTGCGGATCCGGCCCTTCCCATGGGAGGAAAGACGGGCACGGCGCAAAATCCGCACGGGGAAGACCACGCATGGTTTCTGGGCTTTGCCCCGTTTGATGAGCCGAAGATTGCCGTCTGCGTTTTGGTGGAATTTGGCGGGCATGGATCAAGTGCTGCGGCTCCTTTGGCGGGGATCCTCATGCGAGCCTATGTCGAAAAAGAAGAGCCCAAATCGGCGGATTCTCCGATGGCGTACATAGAGAGTGGGCAGCAGTAATGCCGGGGAATCTGAGGCCGCCCGATATGGTCATTGTCGTGGCGATGCTGGCACTGGTCGGCGTCGGCCTTGTGGCGAACTACAGCACTTCCTTCACCGTAGGCGGAGAATTGCGCCCGGATTACTTCAGCCGCCAATTGACATGGGCGGTGATTGGCTTGGGAGGCTTTGTCGTGGCTTCGATCCTGCCGACTCGTTTTGTCCAAGCTCTGGCCTATGTGGTTTACGGCTTTGGTCTACTGCTGCTTTTGGCCGTTCTTGCTGTGGGGACAGCCGAGCACGGCTCCGTGCGATGGCTGGTCGCGGGCTCTCTGCGCGTGCAACCCTCGGAAGTCATGAAGGCCGCTTTGGTTGTCGGTCTGGCGCGATTCCTGGCGGATCATCCCAAGGATTTGGCCAGTCCACGCATGATCGCCGTGGCGCTTCTGATGGCTCTGGCGCCGATGGGACTTGTCGTTGCCGAGCCGGACTTGGGCACTTCGCTCATCTTTCCTGCCGTTGTGTTTTGCATGTTGGCTTGGGCCGGCGTTCCCGCTTCCCATCTGCTTCTTCTCCTGATGCCGCTGATCGCGGTCATTACCAGTTGGCATCTGCAGTTGCACCTTGGTGTGCTCGCCCTTCTCCTCGTGCTGCTGTGGCGATTGCGTTTGCGCCTTCTCCCGATGATCGCCGGTGCCGGTGTTTATCTGATTGCCGGAGGCATCACCCCTCGGCTCTGGATGCGCCTGCATGATTACCAGAGGCAGCGCATTCTGACTTTCCTGAATCCAGAGGCGGATCCTCTGGGCAGTGCCTATCAGATTATTCAATCGAAGATCGCGATTGGCTCCGGAGGAGTGATGGGCAAGGGTTTTCTGAAAGGAACGCAGACGCAGCTCAAATTCCTGCCCGAACAGCATACCGACTTCATCTTCTCCGCCTGGGGGGAGGAGTTCGGTTTTGTGGGAACGCTTCTCGTTGTCCTTCTTTTCAGTTTGATCATCTTTCGAGGCTTTCAGTTCGCGAGCCGTGCGCATAATCCGTTCAACAGCCTGCTCGCGGCGGGGGTCTGTTCGACCTTGGCTTTTCAGGTATTGTTAAATCTTTTTGTGGCGACGGGCTGGCTGCCCGTGACGGGACTACCGCTGCCGTTCATCAGCTACGGCGGCTCTTCCCTTTTTGTCTATATGACCATGATGGGACTGCTGCTTGGAGTGACCATGCGATGGCGGCAGCATTAGAACATGTCTCAAATGCAAATGAAGGGAACGCGTCGCCGCGGCATGCGTCTCGCGTGCCCAGCCAAGCGACTCCACCCTTTTTTGGAAATGGCACCAGAGCATATCTCAAAAACAATCACGCTTTAGAGTATATTTAGCAATACCTGAGAGGAAAGCGTCGCCGCGGCATGCGTCTCGCGTGCCCGGCCAGGGGATTCGTTCCGAAGTGTGCCTTGTTTACACAAGGGGATGGAATATTCACCGGATGTCTTTCAGATACGCTGTAGTCTTTTTGCCGTGTTTCGCATCTCAGCTTGCGGCCGCGCCTCTGCTCTGGCCTCTGCCGGGAGGTCGAGAATTGACATCGGGCTACGGCGAGCGCCGCTCGAGTCATTTTCACGGCGGCCTCGATATCCGAACGCAAGGTAATGAGCTGGAATGCGTCGCCGTGGATGACGGCTGGGTGGAGCGAGTGGCGGTCTCACCCGAAGGATATGGCCGAGCGGTCTATCTGCGTCTGTCCGACGGACGCACGGCCGTCTACGCTCATCTGTCGCGCTTCGCTCCGAAATTGGAGTCCATCCTGAGGGAAAAGCAGTTGGAGGCGGGAGTCTGCCGTGTGGATTTCCCTCTGGACTCGCAAGCGGTGACTTTTCGGCGGGAAGAAACGATAGCGTGGAGCGGCTGTTCGGGAATCGGGGCCTCTCATCTGCACTTCGAACTGCGGCGAGGAGCCGTTCAACTGGATCCCTTTCCGGACTTCGAAGAAAACGATAATAGGAGGCCCATCATTTCCGGCCTGCGCATCGTCGAGGTCTCAGATGAGAATTCGGATAGATTTTCGCAAGGCCGAGAGATTCGACTTCTGAAAGGCACGGGAAGAGATTTACTCGGACAGGCGACATTAGCCGAGGGAGCGCCTTTCGTTCTCCTTCTGAAAGCTCATGATTCATTGCCGTATGGACAACACAGGCCCTGGGTTCGGTGTGTTCTTTGGCGGGAACAAACGAAAGATACTCTCGCGGAGGTGCATCGCGAAGGCATTGACCTGCTCGCCCCCACGACACTCTGGGCGTCGGTGGATTATGCGGCATGGCGCTATGAGTACGAGGAATGGTGGCGGGTGCATGCCGGAAAAGTGGGTGACTTCACTCCGTTTCCCGCTCTTAGGGACAAGGCCGAGAAACTCCTCCTCGATGTCTATGACGTGGCCGGAAATCGGGCGCGCATTCAATTGCAGCTTCGAGAAGGGAAGGAGGGAGTGCCCCACTCCCAAGATGCGGCGGCCCATTCGGTTTCGATGTCGGGACAGGGTTTGAACGGTTTTGAACTGGCGTTGGATGAAAAGGAAAGAGCGCCGCATCTGGAGTTTCTTGCCGGAGAGTCGAGCGATGAAGTTCACTTGAGTCCGGAGGTGGGATTCTATCGAAGGGCGACCCTCTCGTGGACATCACCGGCGGGTCGGCTCGAATCAGGCACTTACCTCTATCAGAAGTCCGGCAAGAGCAGGCGCTTTCTCTCGGCAGAATCCGATGCAAGCGGCACGCGACTTGTGGCGAAGATTTCCCAAACGGGCACTTTCGGAATCGGCCGGGATACGACGCCTCCGCATCTTTCTCTGCGGGTAGTAGGAAGCGAAATCATCTTTGAAGCCAAGGACACGGAAACGGGCATGGACAGCCGCACCGTTCGATGCCGAGTGGATGGCCGAACGGCCATTGCCGAGTACGAACCCGAAGAAGGTGGGGGACGAGTCTGGATGCCCTTCGAACTCGGCGACGGTGAGCATGAGATTGTGTTGCAGGCGGACGACAAAGTGGGCAATCGCGCCAAACTCGAGAAAGTGGTGCGAATAGGGCGAGGGCAAAAGTAATTGATTCCGATTCGCGCTGAGAATCCGACGCGGCGAAAGCCCATCCTGACGGTGGCGCTGATTGCCGTGAACATCGTTGTTTTCATCTACCAAACCACGCTCGGTTCGGACAGGGCGGTTGATTTTGTGATGGCCTATGGAGCCATTCCAGCCGTTCTTGCCTTCGATTTCCACGCACTTCCGGCGTTGCCGCAAAGTTGGATAACGCTGATTACCTCGATGTTTGTTCATGCCGGGCTGCTGCACTTGGCGGGGAACATGCTTTACCTCTGGATTTTCGGCAACAATATCGAAGACTATCTGGGACGCTTTCGATTCATCCTTTTTTACTTGATTTCGGGAATTGCAGCGGCGCTCACCCACGCCATCGTCTTCTCGGATTCCCTGGCGCCGATGGTAGGCGCGAGCGGAGCGATTTCGGGCATCTTGGGTGCCTATCTTGTCACCTATCCGAAAGCGCGCGTTGTTGTGTTGGTCTGGTTCCTTTTGTTCTTGAGATTCGTGAGGATTCCGGCGATTCTTGTCTTAGGTCTGTGGTTTCTTCTCCAACTGCATGGAGGATTCGGAAGCCTCGTGGGGCAGGAGGAGGGAATTGCCTTTTTTGCTCATATTGGAGGTTTTGTCGCCGGAATTTTGCTGGTGCAGATCTTTCGCCGGATTTGAGCTATGGCATATCTCTTTCATCATCCGGCACTAGCCAACACGCTCCTGCGTGTTGGATGAATTTTCCGCCGAGCCGGGTTCAGCGCTTATGCACTCTGCCCTGCGCGAGGACGCGATTGCGCGCAACCCGGCCGGAATTTGATGTTCTGGAGAATGTTGTCCATAGAGAATCTTATGCCTGAATTGAAACTTGCCAAAACCTATGATCCTTCGGCCATCGAGGATCGCATTTATCGCACTTGGGAAGAGCGCGGCTATTTTGTCGCGCCCATTGTTCCGGGGCACCAGCCGTTCGTCATCCTGATTCCGCCACCGAATGTTACCGGCATGCTCACGATGGGCCATGTGCTGAACAATACGCTTCAAGATATTCTCATTCGATGGCACCGGATGCAGGGAGAGGACACACTTTGGCTTCCGGGCACGGATCACGCGGGCATCGCAACGCAAATCCGGGTCGAAGCGACCATTCTGGCCGAAGAGGGAAAGACACGGCATGACTTGGGTCGCGAGGCTCTGCTCGAACGCATCTGGAAATGGAAAGAGGAATACGGCGGGATTATCCTGCAACAACTGCGCCGACTTGGAGCATCGTGCGATTGGTCGCGCGAGCGCTTCACACTCGATGAAGGACTTGCGCGGGCTGTCCGCGAGATGTTCGTCAGGCTTTATCGCAAAGGTCTCATTTATCGCGGCAAGCGCATCGTCAACTGGGATCCTGATTCACAAACGGCTCTCTCCGACGAACAAGTGGAATACCGCGAAGTGGACTCCCACTTGTGGTATCTGAAGTATCCACTGGCCGCAGGCGAGGGTCATCTCACGGTGGCGACGACACGACCCGAAACGATGCTCGGGGATACGGCGGTCGCCGTGAGTCCTCGCGACGAACGCTACCGCGACTTCGTTGGCCAGAAGGTTCGATTACCGCTATGCAACCGAGAGATTCCCGTTATCGCCGATGAGCTGGTGGATCCGGAGTTCGGCACGGGCGCGGTGAAAGTCACGCCGGCGCATGATCCGAATGACTTTGACATCGGCGAGAGACACAACCTTGCGTTCGTCAGTGTCATCGGCAAGGACGGACGAATGACCGACGAAGCTCCGGCGAAATATCGCGCAATGACTCGAGAGGAATGCCGCAAGGCCGTTGTCGCCGACTTGGAGGCGCAAGGCCTCATTGAGAAGATTGTTCCCTATCGCCATGCCGTCGGCCACAACGAACGAACGGGAACCGTGATCGAGCCGTTGCTCTCGGAACAATGGTTTGTCAAAATGAAGCCGCTGGCCGAACCTGCTATTGAAGCCGTGCGCAGCGGGAAGGTGCGTTTTCATCCCGCTCACTGGGAGAAAACCTATTTTCATTGGCTCGAAAATGTGCGCGACTGGTGTATCTCACGACAAATCTGGTGGGGGCATCGCATTCCCATTTGGACTTGCCGGGATTGCGGCGAGGTGATCGTCGCCGCCGACGCGCCCGAGCAATGTCCGACCTGTTCTTCGCAGAGACTCGAGCAGGATCCGGATGTTTTGGACACTTGGTTCAGCTCGTGGCTTTGGCCTTTTTCGACGCTCGGATGGCCGGAGGATACGGAAGATCTTCGTCATTTCTTTCCGACGGATGTTCTGATTACCGGTCCCGACATTATCTTCCTATGGGTCGCGCGGATGATTATGTCGTCGCTCGAAGTCATGGGAGAAGTGCCCTTTCGAGATGTCTATTACACGGGCATGGTGCGCGATATTCAAGGCCGTAAGATGTCCAAATCCCTGGGCAACTCGCCGGATCCCTTAGGAGTCATCGCGGATTACGGAGCCGATGCGATGCGCTTCACCATCGTTTCGCTGACGCCTCGCGGGGGCGATATTCTCTATGATAATTCTCTTTGCGCAATGGGGCGCAATTTCGCCAACAAAATCTGGAACGCGACGCGCTTCATCTTGATGAATTTGGAGCAAGCGAAGGGATTTCAATTCACGCCTATCGAAACTTGGAGAGAGCCGCCCGGCGAACTCATGGACCGTTGGATCGCTTCCCTGTTTTTCTCTACGGTGGACGAGACAAGGCGCGCCCTCGAAGAATTTCGGTTCAACGATGCGGCAAAGGCCATCTATTCTTTCTTCTGGGGACAGCAATGCGATTGGTATATTGAGCTGTGCAAGACGCGCCTGAATGCTGCGACGCCCGAGCAGCGAGGGCCTCTTCTTGCGACGGCGCTTTCTGTTCTCGACGGTTCGCTGCGCTTGCTTCATCCTTTTATGCCCTTCATTACGGAGGAGATTTGGCGGACTTTGCGTTCGCTTTCCGTGCACGCTTGGCCGCCGGAGTATCAGACGGAAACGATTATGCTCGCGCCCTACCCGCGCGCAAGGCCCGACATGATTGACCGGAATGTGGAGCAGGAGTTCGCCGTATTGGAAGCGGTCGTTTCCGCCCTGCGTAATATCCGGGGAGAGCTGAGGATTCGGCCGGATGTGAAAATCCACCCCGTTGTCGTGGGCGCGAGCGCCGAGAAGCGCGAGTTCCTCGCAAAAATGATGAGCCATGTCTGTGATCTTTCGCGTACGGACACCGTCGTTTTCTCCAATGAAAAACCGAAAGGCTCCGCCTCCGCCGTTATCGAGGATTTCGAACTCTTCGTTCCGTTGGGCGGATTGATTGATGCCAAAGCGGAAAAAGGGCGACTGGGGAAGGAAAGAGAGCGGCTGTTAAAACTCGTGGCAGGGACGCGCCGGAAGCTGGCCGACGAAAATTTTGTCAGGCGGGCTCCCCAAGACATCGTCGAGCGAGAGCGCGAGAAACTTGGAGAGCTCGAAGCGGCGCTGACCAAAGTGGAGCGCCATTACACAGAGATTTGTACTTTAGCCAAGGAGGGATAATCATGCGTTGGGCAATTTGCGGGCTGGTTTTCGCGCAGGCTTTCGCCTGTTTCGCCGCGCCCGAAGTCCACATTACGATCTACAATCGAGATCTGGCTCTGGTGCGTGACTTGCGCGATATGGAGTTTCCGAAAGGCACCGGAGAAGTCTCCTTCCGCGATGTGGCGAGCCAGATTGACGCAACTTCGGTGCATTTTTCCGCGCCGGGCGTTCAAATGCTCGAACAGAACTTCGACTATGACCTCGTGGGCACAGCCAAGCTCATGCAGAAATACCTCGACGAGCAGGTGCAGCTCATCACCGAAGACGGCCACCTCTTCAGCGGAAAACTGCTTTACGCCATGCCGGGAGAGAATGCGGAAATCATTTTGCAGGATGAGAGTGGTCAGGTGCAACTCATTCGCAGCGAGCAGGTGCGCGACATCACTTTTCCTCGATTGCCGGAAGGGCTGATCACGAGGCCGACGCTGCGCTGGCTGGTGAATTCCCCTTCGGCGGGTGCAAAACGCACGGAAGTCTCCTATCTGACCGGCGGGATCGAATGGCGGTCGGATTATGTGGCGGTCGTTGGCGTCGACGGCAAAGCGCTTGGGCTATCGGGGTGGGTAACGATTAACAACAATAGCGGCGCGACCTACAAAGACGCCAAAGTGAAACTGATTGCCGGTGAAGTCCATCGCGCCGAAGAGCCTCGCCCGCTCAGAGGCGTGATGGCGAAGGGAATGGCACTGGAAGAAGCAGCTCCTCAATTCGAGGAGAAGGCTTTCTTCGAATATCATCTCTACACTTTGGTGCGGCCTTCGACGATTGCGGATCGTCAGACAAAGCAGCTTTCGCTCTTTCCACCGGCGCAAGTCGCTGCGCGGCGACTCTATGAGTATGACCCTAACCGAGATGCCAAGCGCGTGCGCGTTTCTTTTGAGTTCACGAATTCCAAAGCGGACGGTTTGGGTATGCCGCTTCCTGCGGGCCGAGTTCGCGTCTACATGCAGGATGAAGACGGCGCTCAGGAATTCGTCGGC
>JAZDIW010000293.1:0-2130 GCA_043804575.1 bacterium | reverse complement strand
AAGCAATCTTTCTCGAAGTTTGCCAATGTTGAGATTCAACATGCGGATTTCCTCGAGCTTGAGCTTGCGCAGTTCGTCGAGAAAGGCTCCGCGAAGCTCGTTGGGAATCTGCCGTATCATCTGGTATCGGAGGTTCTTTTCAAGCTCTTTCGCCATGCACGATTGGCGCGAGAGGATGAGAAAGTGCCATGGATTGAGCGCGCCGTTTTGATGATGCAGCATGAGGTTGCTCAGCGTGTGATCGCTGCTCATGGCAATAAGACCTACGGGATTCTTAGCATTTTCTGCCAACTCGAAGCGAGAGTTGAATCACTTTTTCGAGTACCTGCGACTTGTTTTTCACCGAAACCAAAAGTAGATGGGGAGATTTTGCGGTTCTTTCCGTATCGTCAGCCGCCGGTGTACCCGCAGAATTGGCAAGTGCTCGAGAGAATTGTTAGATGGTGTTTTCATCGGCGGCGCAAGATGTTGCGGACGACTCTTTCGAGCCTCTCGGGTGTGCATCCTTTCTGGCAAGAGGTGCCCTTGGATTTTCGCCGACGGCCGGAGGATCTTTCCCCTGCCGAATGGGTGATGCTCGCCGACGGTATTTGGCGGCGTGCTCAAAGGTGAGATGCCATGTCGCAACTTGTTCGCGCGGAAGGGATTGTGCTGCATAGCCTCAGACACGGCGAAACTTCGCGCATTATCACGCTCTTCGCGCGGGAACATGGGAAAGTCGCTCTTATTGCCAAGGGCGCGCGGACGAAAAAGGGAGGAGTGGGAGCGGCGCTTGAACCTTTTACG
This sequence comes from bacterium, assembly GCA_043804575.1. Taxonomy (GTDB): domain Bacteria; phylum Electryoneota; class RPQS01; order RPQS01; family DYHQ01; genus JAZDIW01. Next base: position 1,344 of record JAZDIW010000293.1, on the reverse strand, counting down.
CGTGGCGCTTTTCTTTACTATTCGAAATCCACGCGAGATGTTCAGCTATTGAAGGAAGTCAGCGTCCTCGATGCACACTCGGGCCTTCGGCAAACCTTGCCACTTTTAAGCATTGCGTCGGCACTGGCCGAACTGTGCCACCTCACGCTGAAGGATGCGGATCCTCATCCGGATATTTACGACATCCTCGAGACATCCTTGAAGGCGCTTGACGGTGCACCGCTCAATCCACTGCCGGTTCTCTGGAAATTTGAACTCGAGCTTTTTGCGGCTCTGGGATTTGCCGTATCGCTTGACCGTTGCTCTGAATGCGGCTCGGAGCTTCGACCACCCTTTTCGGCGCACGTGGGTTTTCGTTTCGAGAACGGCGGCTTTATAGAGCCGAAGTGCCAGCAGAAGAGCAAGACAGACGGCGCGCTATCTGCACAGGCGTTCTCGGCCTTGAGTTTCGTGAGCAGGCATCCCATCGGACAGATCGGAAAATTGGTTCTTTCGACAGGTGCTTGCAATGAGATTCAAGACTTCTTGGGAAAATACTTGAGCTACCATCTTCCCGTCCGTGAGCATTTGAGATCACTTGCGGCCCTTCGATGGGAGAAGTGATCTTCTTGAGAGCTGTTTCATGATGTCCGAATAGAAGCAGAGAGGATTATGGCAAAGGAAAATCCAATGGACAAGATCGTGTCGCTCTGCAAGCGGCGCGGATTTATCTTTCAATCATCGGAGATTTATGGCGGGCTGGGCTCGTGCTGGGATTACGGTCCGCTCGGCATCGAACTCAAGAACAATCTACAGAGTTCTTGGTGGCGCGACATGACTCAGCTTCACGAGAATATCGTGGGCATTGATGCCGCGATTCTGATGCATCCGCGCGTTTGGGAAGCATCGGGACATGTGGACGGTTTCGTGGATCCGCTCGTGGATTGTCGCCAATGCAAGACGCGCTTCAAAGCGCAAGATCTCGTCGGGCAATGGCGAGCCAAGAAGAAACTCGATAGTCTCGCTGATGCGGATATTCCGGAGGGTTCCGAAGGGGATATAGCAGCGCTGCGAGTGATTCGCTGGGGCGATGCGGTCTGTCCCACTTGCGGCACACGCGGCACGCTGACGGCTCCGCGGCTTTTCAACCTGATGTTCAAGACATTTATGGGCCCGGTGGAAGAAGCCGCCAGTATCGTTTACCTGCGACCTGAAACCGCGCAGGGCATCTATGTCAACTACCTGAACATCATGAACACGGCGCGCCTCAAGATTCCTTTTGGGATCGCTCAAGTCGGAAAGGCATTTCGAAATGAAATCACGCCGGGGAATTTTATTTTTCGCACGCGTGAATTCGAGCAAATG
>JAZDIW010000292.1:0-2352 GCA_043804575.1 bacterium | reverse complement strand
GAAGGGTTGCTTCCATTTTTGCGATCATTGCAAGAAACTCCGAAGGTGGAATCAAGGCGAATTTCGCTTTGCCGGAATACCGGCTCGCCAGTTCCTGAATCTCCCCGAGCGTCGTGGCGTTGTCAGACCCGGCCGTGAGGTGATAACATCTGCCCATAGCCGCCGGATTTCGCGAAATGGCGAAGCACGCATCGGCCACATAGTCCACGGGAACCAAGTCAAGTAGTGATTCCGAATAACCCGGCAACATCGTCATGCCGCCTTTCAGATACAAGCGCAGTGCTCGATAGAAGCCATTATGGTTAGAGGCATAGCCCGTCCGCGAATCACAAATGACGATACTTGGTCGAAGGATAGAAATCGGCAGCCGTATCATCCATTCTCGAACCACGCCCTCCGCCTCGAATTTACTTCGTTCATACGTGTTTCGGTGCTGCTGTCCCATATCCAGTTCACTTTCCTTGATCAAACCACGGCGCAAACCGCAGACATACGCCGTGCCGATATAGTCGAGTTTCGTCAAGTTGCGGCATTGCGCTGCAAAGGAGAGGATATGCTGCACTCCACCGACATTCGTCCTGCGCGCTTCCTCCAACTCCAGATCGAAGCGTGCGGCAGCCGCGCAATGGACGATGTGAGTGATTCGTCCCGTCAGAGTCTCATAGTCCGCTGGACTGAGTCCGAATTTGTCTTGGGAAACATCCGCGTCGAACACTTCGATTCGTTTCAGCCACGGCAAAGGATCGCCGCCGGATTCTCGCAGTGCGGCTTCAATTCGACTCCGGGAAGAGGCGCTCTGGCGGCTCCGCACCAGCAAATTACATTTCGCATTGGTGCTCAGCAACCACTTCCAAAGCAGCGCTTGGCCGATATATCCCGTCGCACCTGTCGGCAGCAGCTCGCCGCTCATTTCTGGCCTCCTTCAGTAGATGCGTACAGTGCTTCAATGACGCCTCGATACCGGTCGGCAACCAGATTCCTGCGCAGCTTCAACAGGGGGGTGAGGCAACCACTTTCCTGAGTGAACTCCTCAGCACTGAGGGAGAACGCCTTCACTTTCTCAAACGGCGCACAGTCGGAAGTGGCGACTTTAATCTCCGCTGCGATTAGAGAGCGTACGCGTTCATGATGGAGGAGCAGTTCATAGGTTTTCCATACGATGCCCTCGCTGTTTGCATACCCCTCGATGGCACTCCGCTGCGGAATCACAATCGCGACAAGATGCTTGCGCCGGTCACCGTAGAGCATCACCTGCGAAACATACGGACTTCTGGCAATTCTGGCCTCGATTGCCGCTGCCGCCACCTTTTTTCCATTCGAGGTAACGATTAGATCTTTGATCCGTCCTGTAATGATCAAATTGCCGCGCGCGTCAAACCGGCCCTGATCTCCGGTGTGGAACCAACCGTCCTTGTCAATCGCCTGCGCCGTCTCCTCCGGCTTGTTGAAGTACTCGCGCATCACATTCGGTCCTTTGACCAGAACTTCATCGTTGTCGCCAATCTGAACCTGAACTCCCTGCACCGGCTTACCAACGGTTCCGAGCGTGTTGTCTGATATCCCGTTTGAACACACCACGGGCGATGTTTCAGTCAGTCCGTACCCTTCCACAAGGTTGTATCCAAGCACATAGTAGGCCTTCGCCACCTTGCGATCCAGCGGAGCACCTCCCGAGGCAATAATCCGCAGCCTGCCACCACCGATCTTTCGGAACTTGGCAGCGATGGTTTTGTCCAGCACAACACAACGCAATCGCAGACCAAGCGGAACACGCTGTCCACGGTAACGGAGATCAGCACGCTTGTTGAGATTGGAGATCGTTTGTGCTACGAGCCACTGTTTCATCTGCGAGTTCTGACCCACCTCGTGCACAGCGTGTTCGAACGCCTTCTCGACAACTCGGGGAACGGCAAGCAGAATCGTGGGACGTACGGCCAGGACATCCTTGGCGACCGTGGACACGTTCTCCGCGTACGCGATGGTGGCTCCACGGAACAACATCGCATAATAGCCACAGGTGCGTTCAAACATGTGGCAGAGCGGCAGATAAGAGAGAACAATATCATCGGACGTGATTTGGTACCGGCTGGTCATCGCCTGAACATTCGACAGAATATTGGCGTGTGTCAGGACGACCCCTTTCGGCTCGCCGGTCGTTCCTGATGTATAGACAATCGTCGCAACGTCTTCCAGCGAAACGTCAACCTCCTCCTCAACCGTGTGTCCCGCCGGTTCGCGCATCTGTTCGAACGTCAGGAATTCTGATTGCGCATCCACTCCGGCAGGATCAATTAGAATGAATTTTTTGAGGTCGGGAAGCTCACGGCGCATGTCTGAGACCACAGCCAGAAG
>JAZDIW010000291.1:0-4719 GCA_043804575.1 bacterium | reverse complement strand
TCGCATGACAGAGGAAGTCGCGACAGAGCGTCTTTGCCGCGCGCTCGAGAACCCTCATGTGGACATTTTGGGCCATCCGACGGGGCGGCTGCTGCTGGCGCGAGACGGCTATCCAGTCAATTTTAAAGCGCTCATCGAATGTGCCGCGCGGCATGGAAAAGCGATAGAAATGAATTGCAGCCCCTATCGCCTGGACTTGGATTGGAGATTTCTCGAGATGGCACAAGAGGCCGGTGTGCCCGTGCCGCTTTGCCCTGATGCGCACGATGTCGAAACCCTCTTCGATATCTATCTGGGAGTACAAGTCGCACGCAAAGGGCCACTTCTGGCGAAGGCTTGTCCTTCGACTTGGACAGCCGATGAGTTTTTGGCTTGGACGGCATCGCATGATGAATAGCGGCGGTGGCAAAAGAAGCCGGGCGGGTGACACACCCACCACGGCGAGCGAATCTTCTCCGCTCATGATTTCCGTCTCCGGTGTGCGTGGCATTGTCGGCAAGCCACTCACGGTGGAAGTTGTCTTGGCGTGGGCGAGAGCGTTTGGAACGGAGATGACGCCAGGACCGGTCGTTGTGGGCAATGATTCGCGGCCGTCGAGAGACATGATGCGTTCGGCGGTTTTTGCCGGTCTCACGAGTGCGGGCTGCAATGTCCTTGATCTCGGCATTGTGCCCACGCCCACGATTGCGATGGCGGTTCGGCACCATCGCGCGCGCGGAGGAATTGCGATTACCGCAAGTCACAATCCGGCCGCCTGGAACGCGCTGAAATTCTTCGGGCCGCAGGGTCTTTTCCTCAACGAAGAGGAAGGAAGAAGATTGCAGTCGGCCGTAAAATCGGGAAGATTCCCGTCGCTAACCGCTGATGTCGTCGGCAGAATCGAAAGAGATGAGAATGCCGTTTCACGACATATTGACGCGATTCTTTCGATAGACCTTCTGGATGTCCGGAAGCTCAGGGCGCGGCGATTTCGTGTCGCATTGGACACCGTTCACGGCGCGGGAGGTGTGCTCTTGCCAAGATTGCTTCGCGAGCTCGGCTGCGAAGTCGTACCGTTCCACATTGAGCACAATGGGCATTTTCCGCGCAATCCCGAGCCCGTCCCGGAGAACCTTGCCAAATTGAGTAAGGAGGTTGCCGCGGCGAATGTGGATATTGGCTTCGTCGTGGATCCCGATGCGGACCGATTGGCCGTGCTATTCGAAGACGGAAAGCCCGCGGGCGAAGAGATGACGCTTGTCGTCGCGACTGACCTCGTGCTTCGCCACAGGCCCGGGCCGGTCGTGACGAATGTTTCGACAACGCGCGCAATGGCCGATGTTGCCGCTCGCTGTGGTCAGATAGTCCTGCGCACAAAAGTTGGCGAAGCACATGTGGCGGCCAAGATGCTTGAAATTCATGCAGAAATTGGCGGCGAGGGCAATGGGGGCGTGATGTTTGCCCCGGTTCACTGCGTGCGCGACGCGGGTGTGGGTATGGCACTCATCTTGCAGGCACTGCTGGAATCGCAAGCGAAGACTTCAGAGCTTTTCGCATCCATGCCGCACTATGTTTTTCTCAAAGAACGGATTGAATTTCCGGACATCGCTACAGGAAAAGCGCTTCTGAAGGAGCTACCCGGTAAGGTCAATTTTGGAGTCCCCAACGAGTTAGATGGCTTGAAGTGGGAGTTCGATGATGGGTGGGTGCAGGTACGCGCATCAAATACGGAACCGATACTTCGGGTCTTTGCCGAAGCGCGAAAGCAGGAACGCGCGAGGAAATTGGCAAGAGAGGTTGTGAAACATCTCAGGTTCCGGCCAGACCCGTGAACCTGGCTCGGCGACGGATGATGCTCAAGGAATCCGACTGGACGATAGGTAAGGAGAGAACATGCGACGGACCATTGGAACGATCTTAGGGGGAGGCCCCGGATCGCGCCTCTACCCTTTGACGAAATACCGTTCGAAGCCGGCCGTGCCCTTTGCGGGTATGTATCGGCTGATTGATATTCCGATTTCCAATTGTCTAAACTCGGGGTTGGACCGAATTTTTGTTTTGACGCAGTACAATTCGGCTTCGCTCAATCGTCATATTGCGCTCGCCTACAAATTCGACGCCTTGCACGAAGGATTCGTTTCGGTTTTGGCGGCGGAGCAAGCGCCGGACCACAGCGATTGGTATCAGGGTAGCGCGGACGCGCTGCGCATGAATCTGCGCCATTTCAATCCGTACCGGCCAAAAGACCTTCTCATTTTGCGCGGGGATCACATCTACCGCATGGATTATCGCGTGATGATCTCGCACCATCGGCAGCAGCGCGCGGATGTGACGATTGCCTGCCTGCCGGTGCAGGCGCACGAGGCTCACCACTTCAACATCCTTCGTATGAATTCGGAAGGGCGAATCACCGATAATCGCGCCTATCCCCAGAAGCTTGATGACTTGAGCGACTGGGCGCTGGCGCCGGGGCTCTTTGGCGGGGAGACTCGCGTTGGCAAGGAGCCCGTGTATCTGGCCAGTATGGGCATGTATCTGTGTCGCTACGAGATGCTCAAAGAGGTGTTGGCCGCGCAGTCCGGAGCGCATCTCGAGGATGAAATCATCCCCTATGCCATTGGAAATCTGCGCACTTTCGGTTTCCCGTTCTTGGGATATTGGCGGGATATTGATTCGATACGAGCCTATTTTGACGCGAATCTCGCGTTGACCGAACTGAAGCCTCCCTTCGACCTTTTTGATCCGCAGATGCGCATTTTTACGCATCCGCGCTTCTTGCCCGGCTCGCTCGTCGGCGAGGTCCAATTGCAGAACTCAATTATTTGCGATGGATGCCATGTGGAGAAGGCCCGCATGAAACGCTGCGTCGTGGGTGCGCGTTCCGTTCTTCGAGGAGATGTCGAGCTGGAAGACGCCGTTCTCATCGGAGCAGACTACTACGAGACCGAAGAGGAAATCCGCGAGAATCGGGAACTGGACCGCCCCGACGTGGGCCTTGGCTCAGACACGAAAATTCGTCGAGCGATCATAGACAAGAATGCCCGCATCGGCTACGGTGTTCGCATTGACCCGCCCGAAAATCCTGTGGACAGGCAAGCCGAGGGCTGGGTGATTCAGGACGGCATCGTCATTATCGAAAAAGATGCCATGATTCCTGACGGCAGTGTCATTCCGTAAATTCTTGAGATGCATCGAATATGGTGATGGATTGGATACGACGCAAGCAACAAGGCGCTGAGCTGACAACGCACGAGATTGCCAAGCTGATTGGGGATTTCACGCATGGCGACATTCCCGATTACCAAATGGCGGCGCTGCTCATGGCGATTTACTTCAAGGGCTTGACGGCGGCGGAAGGCAAGGCATTCTTGCATGCGCTAATCTCATCAGGCGAACGCCAAGACCTCTCGTCCGTTCCCGGAGTGAAAGTGGACAAGCACTCTACAGGTGGCGTGGGGGACAAAGTGTCGCTGGTTGTCGCTCCGGTGGTGTCGTCTCTGGGGATTCCCGTACCCATGATTTCGGGGCGCGCCCTTGGACACACCGGCGGCACGCTCGATAAACTCGAATCCATCCCCGGATTTCGCACCAAGCTCTCCGCAAAGGAATTCCGCCGCATTCTATCGGAAGTGGGATGCGTGCTTGCCGGACAGAGTGATTCGCTGGTTCCCGCCGACCGCAAGCTCTATGCGCTGCGGGATGTGACGGCAACGGTCAAGATTCCCGGCCTCATCGCTGCCAGCATTCTGTCAAAAAAAATCGCCGAAGGAGCGCAGGCGCTTGTGCTCGATGTGAAAATCGGTGAGGGCGGTTTCCTGCAGGAAGAGCACGAGGCCGCAGAGCTTGCCGAGCTTTTGGTGACATGGGCCGAAGAAAACGGCGTGCGCACGATAGCCCTCGGCACGGACATGGAAGCGCCTCTGGGAAGAGCCGCCGGCAATGCACCGGAAGTCATCGAAGCTCTGAATATCCTGAAAGGCAAGAAGGCGGATGCTCGTCTGTCGGCACTGTGCGAGGCCCAAGGCGCCATGATGATTTGGCTAGGAGGAAAGGCCGAGAGTCTTCAGGCAGCGCGCGAGCTCTATCGCGAGGCCATCGCATCAGGCAGAGCCTTTCGCCAAATGCAAGCGATTGCCCACGCCCAAGGCTCGCCGTCCGATGTATTCGAGGCATTCGAGAAGAGAGTCGAACCCAAGAAGAAGGCGGCGATTCAAGCGGAAAAATCAGGGATTCTGGCACGAATTCACGCCCAGCAGATTGGATGGGGACTGGTGGACCTCGGTGCGGGACGAAAGAAGACAAGTGATCCGGTGGATTCGACGGCGGGCATCTACTTTTTCGCGGGCGAGGGCGACGAAGTGAATGCCGGCGATACTCTGGCGGAGGTCGTGTGGAGTCGGCTGAAGGACGCCACGGAGCCTTTGGCGCGTCTTTCGAAGGCATTTGTCATCTCGCAGACGCCCACGCCCACAAGGCCCTTGGTGCGCTTCCTTTGCGATTCACAGGGAATACATACCATTGAAAGTTTTGAAGCTCTCTTTGGTTAGCACCGTTTTCAATGAGGCTGGCGCATTTTCAAATGGTGGTATCGCCTGCTCGTAGCGTCCAGCTTGCTGGACCCCAAAGCTGCAGGAGATTCCAACCCACATGCACCAATGCAATTCAGGGATAACGCTTGCCAAATCGTGAGACATTATCGAAATATTTCATGGCCCAGCAAGCTGGGCGCTACGCATTCCG
>JAZDIW010000290.1:0-2516 GCA_043804575.1 bacterium | reverse complement strand
AGGCACGAGTGCTCTCTATGGAATGCGAGTGGCTGGCGGAAATGCTGACCTCTATTTCAACAGTGTTTCCATCGGCGATGTCGGCACAACGGGGGGCTCGATTGGAATCAACGGCTACTATGAGGCGGGTAGCAGCACGGTCGTTATCCTGCAGAACAACATCATCCAGATGGGTGAACCGACAGCGGCCTGTTGGGCCGTCAATCGCTCCGCGGGCACGCTCACGAGCAACTACAACTGCTTCTATGGCACCGGTGCCGCCTATAATATGGGCCGGGACGGCACGACGAACTATGCAACGCTCGCGCTGTGGCAAGGCGCAACCGGCCGTGATGCCAACTCCATAGCAGGAAATCCGGGATTTGTCAGCGGCATCAATCTTCATATTCATCCCTCCTTCGACCTTGTGGACAGTGCAGGCGTCGCCATTCCGGGGATTACGGATGACATTGACCACAATGTCCGCGCAGGCGTGCCCGACATGGGTGCCGATGAATATACCTATGTCTCCATTCCGCACGACTTGGGCGTCAACGGCTTTGTGGATTTCATCACCGTCTACAACGCCAATTTGCCTTATGTCATCAAGGCCGAGGTGGAGAATTACGGCGCGAACACGGAATCGAATGTGCCTGTCGTTCTCTTTTATAATGGCGCACCGAAAGACACCGTTCTGCTCTCGTTGCCCTTTGGCCAGAAGGACACCGTGGAACTTGATTGGCTGACCCCGAATGTGGAATTCCAGCAGGGCGTGCTGGAGGTGCAGGTCTTTTGTCCGGGTGACAACTACTTGGCCAATGACAGCGTCACGGCAAATGTTTCGGTCATTGGAGGGCCGATGTCCGGCACCTATGACCTCGGTGGCGGAAACATGGATTTCGCCAATTTCAACCAAGCCGCAACTTCGCTGGTTCTGCGCGGAATTGACGGGCCTGTGACGATTGATTGCTATGCCGGAACCTATACGGAGAAAATCGACATTCCCGAAATCACCGGGGCGTCTTTTGTGGATCGTGTGACCTTCCAAGCACAGGGAGTGGATGTCGTGACCTTGACAGCGTCCAGCGGGGATTCCATCTTGTGTCTGAACGGCGCGGACTACATGATTTTCGACGGCATTGATGTCACCGCAACCGGCGCGATGAATATCTCCATTCTTGTGAAAAACGGCGCCGATTACAACACCTTCAAGAACCTGACGGTAAGAGGACGCGACAGTCTCAGCACTTCGGTTCGGGGCGTCAAGATTCATTTCCTCGGCAACGACAACAATGTCTTTGACAATGTGACGGTGAGAGGATGTTACTACGGAATCCGAAATGAGCGTGGCGGCGACTACGACTATAGCTACAATCTGGAAATCAAGAATTGCACCATTCTGGATGCTCGTTATGGTGTTTACCTCGACAATATCAGCAATGCCCATGTGCACGATAATGATATTCAACCGGGTTCAAACGCCGACAACAACGCTCACACCTATGGCGTTTACATCTCATTCTTGGGCGATACGAACAGAGCCTATGTCTACAACAACCGGATTCACAATCTGCGCAATGGCTATCACACGAGTTTCCCGACGGTGTCGGCGATCATGAGTACTCCGGGTACCGAAGCCTACATCTACAACAACTTCATCTACGATTTCACTGTACCGAATGCCGAAGTACATGGTATTCATGTCAGCTCAGGAACCAACTATGTTTACCACAACAGTATCCGCATCAACGATGTCGACGCGACCTATGAGATCGCGGGCATTTACCAGAGCACGGGAACAGCCGAACTGCTGAATAACATCATCGTCGTAGAAGAAGCCACGGATACTTGTTATGGGATCTGGCGAGCCAGTGGGACCTTGGCGAACAGCGATTACAACTGCTTCTACGGGACGAGCCCAGAGTTCCGGGTGGGTCGCTATGGAACAACGGATTATCCAACGCTCCCGGATTGGCAGGGCTTCGGTTATGACCCGAACAGCATCGTCGGAGATCCGGGCTTTGTGAGTGCGACGGACCTTCATATTGAACCGGCGAATACTCTCGTGGACAGTGCAGGCGTCTATCTGCCTTCGGTGCCGACCGATATTGATGGCGACCTGCGCGATGATCCATGCGATATTGGCGCGGACGAATATGATGTGGCTCCTCCTCCGGGTCCTGTGAACAATTTGACCGTCTATCGCCAGGCAGGGACCGACAACATGATTCTGCGCTGGAGTGCGGCACCCAACGCGAACAGCTACAAAATCTATGCGGGAGATGTTCCCTATTTCGAAATCGGACCCGCGACTTACATCGGCGCGACCGGGAACACGACCTATACGCATGTCGGTATCATCCCGGCGGCGGCAAAGAAATTCTATGTGGTTTTGGCGTCATCGTCTCCACCTCCGGTTGCAGCGCCCGAGCCAATCGGAAGCCGGGACGCCGAGTAGCGCGAAGTAGTTTCGAGCGTCAGACTGACGGGGATGCTGCGCGAGCAGCATCCCCATTTTGTTGGAGGAAAATGGGATG
>JAZDIW010000289.1:0-18507 GCA_043804575.1 bacterium | reverse complement strand
GACGCGGGGGAATCGGCCGAGGCCGCGGTCTGCAATTATCTGCGTCAGGTGAAAGCGCAATTGGCTCGCCAGTACGGAGTCCTGGAAACCCACCTTCGCTACACTCGCCTTCTCGGACGGAAGCGGACTTCCGAAGGCCTTGTCGTGGAATTGGAAATTATCAAGCAGGAGATTCGCAAGGGAACTCCCATCTTCCGCTTGGAATCCATAACCGGGCCGGACGGGACTCTGTTCGCGGACATGGTGCTGAAAGTAACGCTCTTTCCCTACGATGATTTCGACAAGCCCCTGACTCGCGCCTTGCTCGAATACTACCTGTCGCAGAAAGGAATACAATGGGAGCTCCTCAACTGGCCCGTACTGAATAAGGCCTTGGAGACTCTGCAGACCGCCGACAGTGAAATCACGGATTTGACCGCGGGCCACGGCATTCTTCCGGATTTCGGAACGAACGCTGTTCTGGAGTATGCGCTGCCCGTTTCCGAGAAGAAGCAAGCCTTTTCCGCTCAGATAGGGGCCCGGCGCGTGAAGACTGGAGATATGCTTATCCGTCGCATTCCCGCCTCGGTGGGCCTTAAGGTGGGACTCAATCTTCTCGGACGAGAGCTGGCCCCCCGGCGGGGTTGGGATGTGGAGCTCGCCGCAGGCATGGGGACGAAACTCTCTCCGGACGATTGTCTTCTGACGGCAGCTGATGAAGGCTTGGCAAGGTTTGAGCGCTCGGAGCAGACGATACGGCGATTTGGAAAAGTCGAAAGGGTCCCGGCACGGATTGTCGCGACGGTCGAGCCGTTGCACACCATAGAAGGCCATTGCGTGCTTCAGCTCGACTGGGACGGACACCTGGAAATCAACGGAGATGTGCTCTCGGGCAGCCGAGTCAAAGCGTCCGGAGTCATCCTTGTCCACGGCGATATCCAAGAACATTGCGAGCTTTTCTCCGCCGATTCCATTTGCGTTGATGGCAAGATTTCCGGGAGCCTTGTGGAAAGCGACGGGTATCTTGTCGCTCAGGCGGCATCCTCTCAAGCGGAAGTGAAAGCGGCCAAGAAGGTCCTGATTCTCGGCACAGTGGAGGATTCCTGCATTCAGGCGCAGGATGTCCACTTGGGCGAGGTGCGGAGCAGCCAAGTCCGCGCCTTGCACGAGTTCCATGTGGACAAAGTGGACGATTCGGCGGAGACCGACTCCGAGATCATCGTGAATTTGCGTGAGTTCTTGGGGCTGAAGCAAGTGGAGAGCGCCGATATGCTGCGGAAAATGGGTGAGACCATGCAGCGCTTGATCGAACTCTTCGGTCCGACGATTGTCCAGACGGTGAGCGCCACGAATGTTGCCAAAGTTCTCCATCAGTTCCTGCGAGAACAGAAAAAGAAAGGCATCCCGCCCTATTCGGCGCAGGAGATTGTGCATTTCCGCACCATGTTGGAGCTGATCCCGACATTTCGCGACTTGCTGGCCGATGTGGGCCAAGAACTCTGCGACCTCACCCATCAGATCCTAACCCAAGAAGATCAGGAACTCCTTTTTATTCGAGAACCGATTGTTTCATCCAATCCCATGAAGTCCGACTCATAGACCGAAACCCCATGCCGATTTGGCCGCAGAGAATTCTCCCTGAAAACAGAATGCATTAGGATATTTTCGAGGTATTGCCCATGTGGCGATTTTTACGATGGACTCTATTTGTATGTATGTTTGCTTCGATGACCGACGGTCTCTTTGCAACTTCGGGAAGCGGCGAACTTGTCGCAACCTCCAATCAACTTTCCGTCTTCAAAATCCGAAGCACGGGCGCAGGCGCGGAACTGGCCGTTCGAGAAGCCGTGTCTTCCTCGGAAGGTGCACCCGGCCCGGTCGCGGACGGGCCAGCTCGCCCATTTTCCGCAGGGCTTCTCTGGGTGTTGCCTTCGGGAACGGCTCAGGTGACCGTGGAAGCGATTCCCCTCGCTTGGCGCTCGCCCGAACCCGGCGAAGTGAGTGATTCGCTGGTGGAAGCAACCGTGCACAGCCCTGTGCCTCTGGCGGCGGCAAGTGTCCCTGCCATCATGCGAGGCATTCCGCTGGCAACCTTCTCACTGAATGCGCTGCAGCCCGCCGAAGATGGGCAGGGCGTGCGAATCTGCACGGACTACCGCGTCAACATAAGCTATCAGCGTTCGAATGCTCCCATGCCCATCGGCAAGCGGTCAGCGACATTTTATGATCTTGTAGCCTCGATGGCGGGCAATCTGGACGAATTACCCCCGCAGCCCGCCCATGAGCCCGAGCCTTATCTTGTCGTCTACCGCTCGGGAACGCCCGTGGCTCCTATCCAGGATTTTGCGAATTGGAAACGGCAGCGCGGACACATGGTAACGGTCGTTTCCACCAATGAAATTGGCGGCACGACACGCGAACAAATCCGCAATTATATTCAGAACGCCTACAATACCTGGGAGGAACCACCGGTTTTTGTCGTGCTGATTGGCGATGTCAACGGGAGTTATGCGATTCCTACTTACATGATTGATGGAACCTACACCCCTCTGATTTGCACCGACCATCCCTACGCCTTGCTCGAGGGCGATGATTACCTGCCGGATATTCTTGTGGGAAGACTCTCGGTGGATTCGGAGAGCGAACTTCGCACCGTCGTTGCCAAGACCGTGACTTATGAGAAAACGCCCTATGAGCCGGATGGAGCCTGGCGAACCCGTGCTCTTATGGTGGGGGTAACGGATTACTATGGCAGCTACACCTCGGCATGGCAGACGAAACTCTGGGTTCGGGATCGCTTGCTCGACCATGGTTACACCGATGTGGCAACCGTTTCCTGGCCGGGCGGCAGCGCTTATCAGATTCGGCAGAATATCAATTCGGGAGTCAGCTTCGTCAATTATCGCGGGTTTGGTTCGCCCGAGGGTTGGGCGATGCCGAGCTACCTTCTAGGCGACATCGAAGCCTTGGGCAACGGATGGAAATTGCCGGTGGTCACAAGTATGGTTTGTGGCGGCGGTGATTTCGTCTCCAATGTGGATCCTTGTTTTGGAGAGGCCTGGATTCGCTACGGCACCGAGCAAAATCCCAAGGGCGCGGTGGCCTTCTGCGGCCCCTCCGAACACGACACGAAAACTCGGTGGAACAACACCCTCGACGCGGGACTATACTACGGAGTTCTCTATGACGAGCTGAATACCTTCGGTGCGGCACTGCTGCGGGGAAAAATGGAGCTGATGCGCCAGTTCCCGATGAATCTCGGCCCCGGGACTTCGGACAATTCGGTGCATTTCTATTTCCACACCTACAACATCCTGGGCGACCCCGGCCTGACCTTCTTCGTGGGAACACCGAGGCAACTGAATGCGAATGTGGCAGCGACGCTCCCTCTGGGGCAACCGACGCTCGACATTGTGGCGACGAGCGCAGGAGCTCCCCTCGCCGAAGCCTGGGCAACCACGATGGTCAATGGCGCGGTCTACAGTCGCGGCCTCACGGAAGCAGATGGCCGACTCAGTCTCCCCATTCCGCAATCGGGTGCCAGCAGCGTCACGGTGACCGTCACCAAACCGCTCTACCGGCCCGTCATTCAGACGGTCACTTTGACCGCCCCTTCGGGCGCATTTGTCAGCACCAATGCAACGGACTTGGCCGATGACGGGTCGCAAGGCAGCTCGGGCAATGGAGATGGGAAGGCCAATCCCGGTGAAGTGATTGCTCTGCGGCCCCATCTGCATAATTTCGGCAACGCGACTTTTCCCGGAGGGAGTTTGATTCTGCGGTCTCTTCAGCCGACCGCGACGGTACTCGACAGCCTGCTGACCGTCCCATCCATGGCGCCGAGTGGGGATGCCCTACCCGGATATGTGCGATGTCGAATTCTGCGCGATGTATCGGATGGAACGGCTCTCCATCTGGAGTGGCGCGTCAGTCCCGGTGAATTCCGCTGGACTCAGGATATCGAAGTCTACGGGCCTGCTCTGGAAGTCAGTTCGATGCGAGTGGGCGGCGAAATGCGGCCGTTGGAACCGGGCGAGACGGCACTGGTCAGTCTCTCTCTGGCGAACTCGGGGCGGGCTTCCCTGCCGGCTTCATCGGCGAGCTTGCGGTCATTGACTCCCACTGTGGAGGTTCTGGATAGCACCGCGACTTTCGCGGAGGTTCCGCCCGGGGACTCCCTTTTTTGTGACGAGAGTGCCTTTCAGCTTCGTGCTTCAAGTTCGCTGATCCCGGGGGATCAAGCCTCTCTTCTTCTGGTCATTTCCACGGGAAACGAGCCGATCTTTGTGCCTTTTTCGATCAGCATCGGAGAGCTTGAAGAGACGGATCCCTCGGCACCGGATGCCTACGGCTACCGCGCCTTTGAGGATACGGACGCAGGATACGAGGTTACTCCCGCCTACGCCTGGGTGGAAATCAATCCCATGGAGGGCGGCCCGGGAACCACTCTTACCAGTTTGACCGATACGGAAGAAGGCGATGACAAATCCGCAACAGTCACTCTTCCTTTTCCGGTTACTTATTATGGCGAGACCTACTCGGAAATCACCATCTGCACAAACGGATGGGTTGCGATGGGGCGAACCGACCGCGAGGACTTCCGAAATTATGCTCTGCCGGCTCCTCTGTCTCCCTTGACGCTCATCGCCGTCTTCTGGGACGACCTCGTTACGGTGCCGCAGGGTCGAATTTGCACTTGGTACGATGCCGTGGGGCACCGCTTCGTCGTGGAATGGAGTCATCTGCGACAACTGAGCGGGCAACAGGACCAAACATTTCAAGTGATCTTCTTCGATGCCGATTGCTGGCCCACGACCACTGAAGACAGCGAGATTCTCTTTCAATACAAATCCGTCAGCAATTCGGATTCTTACGAGAATTTTGCCGCCGTGGGAATTCAGAAACCGGACCTGAGCACCGCCGTTTTGATTTCTCACGCCGGGATTTCTTCTCCCGGATGTGGAACCTTGCGGCCCAATAAGGCGATTCTCTTTTCCACGGGGCGCAGAACCAACGAGGCGTACCTGCAATGGTCGGCAATCTTGATAGATGATGACGCTTCGGGAGGCAGCAATGGGAACGGAGACGGCATCGCCCAAAACGGCGAGACGGTCGAATTGAGCTTCGTCCTTCGAAACAATGGCCAGATGTCCTCGCCGGCAACGGTCGCCACGGTGCGAGAGAGTGATCCTTACGCGACGTTGCTCGACAGCATCGTATCTCTTCCTTCCATTCCTCCGGGGCAGGCTGCGGGCTCCACGCCTGTCGTTCGTCTGCAGATACTTCCTTCGTGTCCCAACGGGCGTTCTGTCAATTTCCTGATATTGACCAGTGGGGGGATTCAACCCTGCGTCCTGCTGCCATCTTTGCGAGTGGTCGGTCCCGTTCTGTCTGTTCTGAGTCCTCAGATTGATGACGACGGCTCCGGCGGCAGCAACGGGAACGGCAATTCGGAGTTCAATCCCGGTGAACGGATCGAGCTGATTCCGGGCGTGGTCAACATGGGGGGCAGCCCCGCGTATGGAGTGGTTGCCACCCTGTCGCGAATCAGCGGTCCGGTCACCGTCTTGGATGCCTCGGCGACCCTCGGCGATATCTCGATAGGCGAGCAGGTCTTCGCGAGCGACCCCGCGATTGTTCAGGTCAGCTCAAGCGCGCACAACGGAGATCTTGTCGCTCTCCGGTTTGTGGTGCGCGATGAATACGGGACGCAATGGCAGCGAGACAATACCTACATGGTTGTTCTGCCTCTTCTGGCTCCCGCTTGGGCACGCATTGCGGATCCTCCACCGGAGGGAAACGGGGATGGGTTCTTGCTTCCCGGAGAGGGAGGGCAACTCTATCTCGTCGTCGCCAATGATGGATATGGAACCGCAACGAATGTCCACGCAACGCTTGCTTCCATGGATAGTGATGTTACGCTTTTGGACAGCGAAGTTTGGATTGGGACCGTCTCGGGCAATTCCGAACGCGAAGCCCAGACGCCCGTGCGAGCGGTGATTTCTTCAGGTGCCGTGGTGCCCAGGAACGCTCACTTGTCTGTGGCTCTGTTTGCCGATGATGGGATATCCGAATCCGGAGACATCTATATCACTTTGGGAAACGCCTTTTTCTTCAATGATTTCGAGAATCCCTATACGGCGAACTGGGGCCATGCGGGAAACAACGACAGATGGCATTTGCAGACGCATGATTGTGCTTCAGACTCCCACGCTTTCTATTTCGGAGACGATGGAAGCCGAACTTATCCTGTTCTGTCGCAGGGGAGTCTCTTCTCGACGGCCTTTTCGTTCGGCGGACATGGAACGGTTCAATTCAAGACCCGCTATCATACGCAGGCGGGAAGAGATTATTGCCAAGTGGATCTCCAAGTGGGCTCGACTTCTTGGATGCCGTTGTTGACCTTGTCGGGTCATCAAGAGGAATGGACGCAGATTGTCATTCCGTTGGAAGATTATCCAACCTATTCAAGTGCAAGATTGCGCTTCACTTTTCAATCCGATGCATCGGTGAATGATGAGGGATTCTATTTGGACGATGTGATTATTCTCGATGAGACGATTTCCGGCTTGGATGACGAAGCCATTCCGGAATTTCCCGGCGACTTTGTCTTGGAACAGAATTGGCCGAATCCTTTCAACAGCGAGACGAGCTTTCGCTATGGATTGCCTTCGCGAACTTGGGTTCGTGTAGCCGTTTACGATATTCTCGGCCGCGAGGTGGCCGTACTTGTGAATGAAGAAAGACAGGCTGGTTTCTATGAGGCGCGTTGGAGACCAAAAGAGGCACCAACGGGTCTCTATTTCGCCCGAATTTCGGCGGGCTCGACCCAGCAGGTGAGAAAGATGCTGTTACTCAAGTAGATAGCCTCAAGCCAAGCGAGAAGCACCCACAAGAGATGCTCATGAAATATTAGAGACCCGCTTTGGCGGGTCTCTTCTTTTATCTCGATTCTTGCCAAGAGTAACGCCTGTGAAAACATCGTCCAAGAAGCAGATGCTTCCAATCAAATGGCGGAGGTAGAGCGATTTTTCCGGGCGCTGTAATTAGTATAGTTCCTGCAAAAGCGAGAGAAAAAAAGTCCCGAGGTAACTTGCATCTCATTGGGAAATAGGGTAATTTAGAAGGCTTCGTTTTGCAAAAGCGCCGGGATGTTTTTGGGAGTTCTGACTCAGAAGAGAGCGCTGTGCGGCAAGTCGCCGGTCGGATGATGAATGCGTTTGTTGTGTGCTGACGGGAAAAGAAGGGTGTGAGTATGGAGAAGCAAGCGAACATTTTACTCGTGGATGATGACCCTTTGGTCTTGTGCGGATTTGAGGAGATTTTGAATCGAGAAGGATTTGATGTTGTGTCGATCGGAGATGGTCAGGAGGCGCTCCGTCAGATCGAGACAACCTCCTTTGACTTGATTCTGACGGACCTCGTGATGAGGGATGTTCATGGGCTCACGATTTTAAAGAAGGCTCAGGAATGCCAGCCGGAAGCCGTGGTGATTGTCGTGACGGGCTTTGCCTCCACGAGCTCCGCCATTGAGGCGTTGAGATTGGGCGCCTATGACTATTTGTTGAAACCCTGCGAAGACTCGGAGCTGCTGTTTCGCATTCGCCGCGGCTTGGAGCGAATCCGACTTCAGCGGGAACTGAGAAATCGCGAACTGGAAGAAGAAAAATTGAAGGCGATTGTGCAGACGGCTGTGGCCGTCAATGACCAGGTGAACACGCCGCTGAATGTCATCCTCAGTAGCGCGGAGTTTCTGCGCTTGAAACTCCAGCCGAGCGATTCCGAGGTTCTGCAATCCTTCGATTTCATCCGCCAGGAAGTCGTCAAGATAAAAAGTGTGATTCAGAAATTGGCTTGCATCGCCGACCCGAAAATCAAGGAGTATGCATTGGGTAAAATCTACATGGTCGATGTGGAGGGTTCCGGGGCAAAGCGAGACATCCCCGCTCAAGCGGGACGCAAACGGCGCATCTTAATCGTGGATGATGAGCAATTCATGGTGCACACCCTCTCGCGCATGCTACGGCTGATGGGCTATGACACCTTCGAAGCGTTCGGCGGGCGTCAGGCGCTGACGATCTTCCACAACGAACCGGTGGATCTCGTCCTTTCGGACATTCACATGCCGGAGCTCAATGGACTGCAGCTCCTGCAAACCATCAAACAAGAGAATCCCCGCCTGCCGGTGGTGCTCATCACGGGCTACGGCTTTGACGAAGACAGCAACGGCCTCGGCAAGACACGCGCCGATGCTCTCTTGTGCAAGCCTTTCAAGATCGCGGACCTGAAACAGACGATTGAGAATGTTTTAAATTTCAGCGTTTCCTATGCCCCCTCCGCGCTCCCATAGAAACGAGACGGGCAACCGGCCTACGACGAATCGGCTTTCGCAGACCCTCGCGGCAGACCAGCCCGCCTCGGCGAAAGAGGACGCCATCCTCATCGTGGATGATGAGGAATCGGCGCGCGAGTCCCTTTCCGAGGCTCTGCATCGCGAAGGATACCCTACGGTCGCCTGCGCGGACTTCGACTCGGCCGTCGGTGCGCTGAAGACGCAGTCCTTCCCTGTCGTGATTGTGGATATCCATCTTCCCGGCACGAATGGGATCGCTCTCTTGGGCCATATTCGCCGGCTCCAAACGAATACCCAATGCGTCATGATCACCGGGGATCCTTCGGTGGCGACGGCACGCGAATCCATCCGCCTCGGCGCGTATGACTACATCTCCAAACCCTTCCGACGCTCGGAGCTCCTGACCGCCGTCGAGCGGGCGCTGGCGTGTTACCAGCTTCTTCAAGACAAGGCGCGATTGGAAAAAGAGAATCTGCTCTATCAACAGGCGCTCGAACAGATGATTGAGCGGCGGACGGGGCAGCTTCGAGAGAGCGAAGAGCGATACCATCTGCTCTTTCGTCGTGCGATTGATGCGATTTTTCTGTTGGATTTTCCGACGGGCACCGTTCGCGATTTGAACCTGGCCGCGTCGAGATTGGTCGGCCTGCCCGCCGAAGAGATCATCGGCCAACCCTTCCAGCAATATGTTGCGCAACAGCTCCGTGAGGCCTTCCGAGATATCGCCAAGGGCAAGCAAGACGAATGGCATGGCGGCGATCTGCAATTCCAACGCAAAAACGGCGAAGTGCGCCGTGTGCAACTCTCCGTCGGAAGCATTGAGCTCCAAGAGCAGAGAGTCCTGCAGGTCATTTGCCGCGATATCACCGATAAGCTTGTGATGGAAGAGCGCCAGCGGCAGATGGAAATGGAGCTGCTTTCCGAACAACGCTTGGCGGCGATTGGACTCATGGCTTCGGGGATCGCTCATAACATCAGCTCGCCTCTGATGGCCATCTACGGCATGGCACAGCTATTGAAAATGAAGGTCTCGGATTCGGACGAAGTGGACGGCATCCTATCGCAGGTGGAGCGTGTTCACCAAATCGTCCGAAACATGATGTGGAAGAGTCGCCAGGAGCAAGAAAAATCCGTCCAGGAATTGGATTTGAGTCAATTGCTGCGGGAAGAGCTGAAATTTCTGGAAGCGGATCTGGAATACAAGCACAATGTGGAAAAAGAATTCTGTCTGTCGCCGGATCTTCCCCGGATTCAAGGCGTCTACAGCGATTTCTCTCAGTCGCTCATGAACATCGTGCGCAACGCTCTGGACGCCATGTGGGATCGCCCCGAGCGCAGACTTCACATCTCATCTTCCCTTGTCGGAGAGGACATTGTCATTGAAATTGAAGACACCGGCTGCGGAATCCCGCCCGACAAATTGGACGAGATTTTCACTCCCTTCTATACAACAAAACCTCTGCTTGGAAAGGAAAAAGAGACGAATGAACCTGTAGGCACGGGACTTGGCCTTTCCATCGCCCGTCGTCTTCTTGAAGCCTACGGCGTTCGCATCCTAATCGAAAGCACTCCCGGCATCGGCACGAAATTCACCCTCCTCGTCCCGATGCACCAACCCACTCCTCCATAGTCTCGCCGTGGCAAGTTCCCCGCCGTGGCGGGTCTCCAGACCCGCCCGAAATGCAAATTCCTATTGACATTTCCTGTTCCCCACCGTATCTTGAAGACATTCCCCGTACTCAGGCAGCCGAACGCAAAAGACCCACTTTGTCCGTTACTAGAGCATATCCCAAAAATATCATAGGGGAATTGGCTTCTGTTTTCGCCGAGCCGGGTTAAGCAGCTTCTCCGTTTCCACATTGCCGAGATCGTATTCCAGCGCAACCCGGCCGGAATTTCGTAAATTGACCACTTGGATCTCGCTTTGCGTAAATTGAGCCTGATCAAGGGCTTGGCGGCATCCGTATTTTTGAGATATGTTCTAGGCGGGAGGCTCCCGCGTCCCGCAAATCCCCCACCGGGGACGGTGACGGCTGGTGCAGAAAAAAGGCCTGACTGGTAGTGCCGCACGGCAGTGCGCCTGTCCATCATCTGTAGCGCCGGGCGGCAGCCCGCTTCTACACCCGCGCGACGGCGGAAAACCTTCTATCGGCGACTTGGAACAGAAATCACGCGAAATAGAACCGATTCGAAACGGGCGAGGATCTCCCCGCCCACAAGAACCATCAAACCGTAAGGGGAAATCACCATGAAGCACATTTGGACAATTTTGCTCATGCTTGCCCTTGCGCAGGCGAGCTTTGGACAGCTTTCAGGATCGCTCAGCGGCACCCTTGGCCCGGGAACCTACCATGTTGTTGGAACCATTTCCATAGATTCCAGTGACAGCCTGCGCCTCATGCCCGGGACAACTTTCATCTTCGACGGGCCCTATCCGTTCAATATCTATGGAACACTCTTGGCAGAGGGAATGGGAAGCGATTCGATTATGTTTACAACCGACATTGTCACAAACCCAAACCGTTGGCGCGGTCTACGATTTTGGGGATCTGGCAGTTCCGGAAGCAGGCTTGCCTATTGCCTTGTTGAAAAGGGACTTTCGTACCAAGGCGGCGGGATGTATTGCTATGATTCCGCTTCACCCAGCTTCACGAATTGCAGAATCAGCGGCAACTCGGCGGACTTCGGCGGTGGGGTACAGTGTCAGTGGTATTCCTCACCGACCTTTGCCAATTGCACTGTCACCGCCAACAGCGGTGGCGGGGTATGTTGCTGGAGCAATTCATCACCAAGCTTTACGAATTGTACGATAGGCGACAACTGGGGTGGCGGGGCGTATTGTCTTGACCATTCTTCGCCGAGTTTCACGAATTGCACGATCAACGGCAACTCAGCGAACCAAGGTGGCGGGGTGTTCTGTAGCGAAAATTGTTCGCCGATCTTCACGAATTGTATCCTCAGCGACAACCATGCAGCCCACACAGGTGGCGGTGCTTGTTGCATGAGCAACTCATCGCCAAGTTTCACGAATTGTACACTGAGGGGGAACTCGGCATACTCTTACGGTGGCGGAGTAGTCTCTTATAATCAGGCTTCGCCGAGCTTCGTAAACTGTATTCTCTGGGTCAATACACCTGAGCAGATTTTCCTCAATTACGGCGGCAGCGCTCTGGTGACCTATTCCGATGTTCAAGATGGATGGCCGGGAACGGGGAATATCGACGCCGATCCTCGGTTTGTATCTGGTCCCGACGGCCCCTATTACTTGTCGCAGATTATTGCGGGGCAAGGTGTGCAGAGTCCCTGTGTAGATGCAGGCGACTTCTCGTCTCCTGTGATCGAAGGCACAACTCGGACGGACGGCGTTCAAGATACATGGCCTGTGGATATGGGTTATCACTATCAAGCCGTTTCGCCATCTCCACTGGGCTTCGTCGAATTGATTCAGCCCGGCCCAACCGATTGGGGCTATCGCTTGCATTGGGTCAGCGGTTCCTTGTCGCGCCTCGCGTTCACCAACTTTTGCTCAGGCACAATCGGCTCTGTGGGAGGGAATGCAGAAGCGGCCGGATGGACAGTCGCGAATTACAGCGATTCGATAGTTTTCACGACCAGCACGCCCCTGACATCCGGCTCAATAGACACCTTCTGGCTCTCGCATCCGTATTGCAGCGATGTTGTGACTTGGACGGCAGGTGATAGTTCAGGAACAATTGAAGGGCCGCTGCCGGTGGAAATGACAACTTTCCAAGCTATAGCAGGCGACGGACAGGTGACGCTGCGCTGGCGGACGGAAAGCGAACTCGATAATGACCATTTCATTCTCTACAAGCGCGAAGCAGGTGAAGAAGATTTCCGCATGCTCGCTGAGATTCCCGGCCACGGAACAACGACCGAGCCGCATGACTATACTTATGTGGATCGCTTCGTTCAGACTGACATCGCCTATGAGTATCGCATTTCCGATGTGGACATTACCGGCCGCGAGACGATTCATGAGCAGATTGTCTCCGCGACGCCGACGCGCGCTGCCGTGCCGCTGGACTTCGCCCTTCATCCGAACTATCCCAATCCTTTCAATCCCACGACCACGATTCGCTATGATGTGAAGGAAACAGGCCTCGTTTCTTTGAAGGTCTTTGATCTCTTGGGCAGAGAAGTGGTAACACTTTTCGACGGCGAGACTTCAGCGGGGTCTCATACAGTGATTTGGGATGCGGGCGGATTGCCTTCGGGTGTTTATCTTTGCCGAATGGAGGCGGAGCGCTTCGTCGAGACGCGGAAATTGATGCTGTTGAAATAGTTTCGGTGGGATGATGAGTAGGGGCGCACCCGCGTGTGCGCCCGCGGGCGGACACATTGGTCCGCCCCTACGGCCGTCTGTGTGCGTCCGGCGATGCGTATGGAATGAATCAAGTTTTTCTTTCGTCTAATCAAAGAGACAGGAAGAAGAAGCTGCGATGGCCTGAGACATCTGGGCTAAGTCCAGAAAATCTAACCATATCTGCTGTGGGAATTGAGCATACGAGCGACTCGTCTAATCCATGCGGCCCAGATAGTAGCGATGAACCGGATGCGGAATTGCTGGCCCGAGCACGCCAAGGGGATGAGGCGGCTTTCCAGCGGCTGGTGGAGCGTTATGAGTCGCTTGTGGCATCTACGGCGATTGGGATGTTAGGCACGAGGGAAGACGCCGAGGAAGTCGGACAAGAGACTTTCGTAAGATTCTATCATTCTCTTGCCCGGTTTCGTGCGGACTCAAAAGTCGGAACCTATCTGACGCGGATTGCCATCAACCTGTCCTTAGACGAGCTCAGGAGAAGAAAGAAAAGAAAGTTGCGATTTTGGAGCTTGGAAGAAAAAGAGACCTTGCCGGATGAACTTGTCGTTCATCATGAGCAGGAAATCGAGGCGAACGAGAGAAAGGAATTTGTTCAACGGGCCCTTCAATCGCTGGATGGGAAACATCAGGCGGTGGTCGTGATGCGGATGCTGAGCGGCTATTCCACGAAAGAGACGGCGGCGCTGCTCGGCATTCCGACCGGCACCGTCCTTTCACGCCTTTCGAGAGCCCAGGAGAAATTGAAACGCCTTCTGCGTCCATTGATGGACGAATAGAGAGTAGAGGAAATGACCAAGACGATGAAAGATGAAAGAGACTTGCTTCTGCGGCGGGCACTCGATGGAGAACTGACGGCAGAAGACGAGCAGCGATTTGCGACTCTCTTGGAGAAATCCCCCGCGCTCCGGCTCGAATGGGAGCGCCTTCGTCGGCTCAGAGCTTTGGTCAAGGAAAGCAGAGAAGATTCGTTCGGACCCTTCTTCTCGAGCCGCGTGATGAATCGGATCCATTCCAGTGAAGCAGAAGACTCTTTCGCGCAGGCGCTGGCTTGGCTCTTCCGCCGAGTCGCCGTCGCGGCAATTGTCCTCATCGTCGCTCTGACCGCGTACAACATCTCCAGTCAACAGGCGCGGGGAAATCATCGCTCGCCTCTCGAAGCGGCTTTGGGCCTGCCACCCGTCACCGTCAGCATGTCCATCTCCAATCTTGACCTTACGGATACACTATGAACCTTCAAATCAAGCCCACACTCATTATTATTGGAACCTTGCTTCTCGGAATTGTACTGGGCACGCTCATATCGGGGACTCTCGCGGATCAGCGATTCCGAAGAATCCGATCCATGATGAGACCGCACGGATTTGCCGAGGACTTGATCGAAGCCATTGGGCCCAAAGATGAACAGCAGCGTCGGGAAATCACGGCTGTCATAGAAAATACGGACCTGCGAATTCAAGATTTGATGCGTCAATCTCGAGAAGAGATACGCGCCAGAATCGACTCGATGGCGGCGGAGCTTCAACCGCTGCTGACCGATGAGCAAAGAACCCGACTTGAAAAACTCCTCGGCGACAGATGGCCGGGCCCGATGGAACATCGAGACCCCTTCCGGGACAGACGAAGGCCCCGATAACGCTTAATGCGATGCAGGAATATCCGGAGGCGAGCAACTCGTCATGAGCATTCGCCTCCGGTTTTTTGTCCCTGAATGACGGGCGGCGCCAAATGGAATGATTTCGATTGTGGATTCGTCTAATAGGCGAAGAGCGCAAGACAAACATCGGCGGGCATATCACGGAAGACAAGGAGTCATATTATGTTGAAAATCCAAAAATGGCATCAGGCGCCAATCTATCTATTCCTCCTGACATTGATCTCTGTTCTCGTGTTCAGCACCACTGGCGACGCGCAATGGAGAAAGGGACCAGGCTGTCCCTCTGACAAATGGTTCCAAAATCACGATGTTAATCGCGACGGCGCCATCACTTTTGACGAATTCACATCCAAACCGCCGGACAGAGAGAGACGCACTCCAGAGGAAATTTTTGCTCATCTGGACGCAAACGGTGACGGCAATGTCACTTTTGATGAGTTCCAATCCGGAAGGCCGGACAGACCAGACAGACCGGGGGGAGAGGAGCATACGCCGCAAGACATGTTTGACCGACTGGACACGAATGGTAACGGCCGTGTCACACTTGATGAATTCCAATCCGGAAGGCCGGACAGGCCGGAGAGAGGGGGACCCACGCCGCAAGACATGTTTGACCGAATGGACACAAACGGCGATGGTGCGATTCAACTTGAGGAAGCCCAAGCCGCCCACCGCGAGAGAGAGCGAAACCGCCAAATGCGATTCAAGCAGAGCGATACGAGCGGCGACGGCAAACTCAGCTTCGAGGAATTCCAAGCATGTCGTGAACCCAGACACGATGAAATGGCAGAAAAATTCTTCAAGCGGGCGGATTCCAACGGGGATGGCTACCTACAGCAAGAGGAACTGGAAGCCATGCATGCTCAAATGAAGAGGAGACACGGCGGTGAGCGACATGGAGAGAAGCCGATTGAGGAGAAGGATTTCGACGGGGATGGAAAGCTCAGCTTAGTGGAGTTCAAGACGGGAATGGCGCAACGAATGTTTCAGAGGATAGATGCCGACGGTGACGGCTATGTTGAGCTGGCTGAACTGGAGGCCATGGGAGGCCCACGACACGAAGCATCTCGCAGGGACAGAGCTGATGTACCAACGGAAACCGAGACAATGGGTGATTCACCTGCTGGCCTGACCTCCGTGACATTGGACCCCGCCTATCCCAATCCCTTCAATCCCACAACAAGCCTGAAACTGTCCTTGCAGGAGGCGGCTTTTGTTACGCTCTCTGTCTACGACATCACCGGTCGTCTTGTTCAGACTCTGCACCGAGGGTCGCTTTCGCCGGGGACCTATTCTTTTGCCTTTGATGGTACTCGCTTGGCCTCCGGGGTCTATTTCGTTGAGCTTCGCGCGGGGGAAGCGGTCTCGATTCAGAAAATGATGCTGTCGAAATAGCCCTCACCTCCACCTTCGGGGCAAAGCACTGCTGCGGCCAGTCGCCTTCGGTACGATAACCAAATGCCTGGTCGCAGCGGTGTCCATATGCTTGATGCCAACAGCGTATCTTGGAAAACATCAGAGCGCAGTTGTCTCGCCGAGCCGGGTTAAGCACTTTCCCAGGTCCAATCCTCTCCATCCCACGCCGTGTGCAACCCGGCCGGAACATGTCGATGTTGCCACCGCCTGCTGAATTCCTCTCTTATATTTTTGGGACAAACTCTAGGCAGAATATGTTGAATCCGCTGTTCGTCAACCGTCAAAGGCAGGAGAGGAAACAGAAATGATTCTGCGCCCAAGACATATGTTGCCCATGCTATGCATCAGTCTTGTTTTGAGCATGGGCTGCAATGGAAACAAGATTCAAAGCTCTTGGCCGGAGAGCCCCATTCAGATTGATGGGCAGGCCGATGATTGGAATGGCCTTCCGAAATACTACTTCGAAGAATCCGGCGTATCGCTGGGAATAAGCAATGATGCCGACAACGCCTATCTGCTCTTTCGATTCACCAATCCGAAATGGCTCATGTCCATCGCCAAACGCGGACTGACTATTTGGCTGGACGGCACCGCAAAGAA
The DNA here is from genome assembly GCA_043804575.1 of bacterium. Classification (GTDB taxonomy): domain Bacteria; phylum Electryoneota; class RPQS01; order RPQS01; family DYHQ01; genus JAZDIW01. Next base: position 2,163 of record JAZDIW010000289.1, on the reverse strand, counting down.
AAAGAAGAATTTCGGGATTCGATATGCCGGGAGAATTCCTTTGGATTCCACAGCAGTCACAAGTACCTTCCAAACCAACCTTACGGAAGAACAACGACAGCGTTTGATGAGGCTGCAAACTCAGATGGCGGATCAAATCCTTGTCTTCGAGGCGGCTGAGGTTGTGGAGGTCTCGATTCCTGCCGATGGCATGCGTGGCCCTTCGGCACATCTCGGGAGCGCGGATGGTGTTTTTGCTTACGAATTTGCGATTCCTCTCGAGAAAAGTGATGGAACGCCCTACGCGCTCGGGGCAAAACCCGGGCAAAAAATCTATATTGGATTGGAATTTGGCGGAATGGACGAAGAGGAACTTCAGCACATGCGGGAGCAAATGGGTCGCAGCAGAGAACGCGACGAGGGTATGAGGCCGCCCGGTGGCATGAGTAGGCCGGGAGGAATGGGCCCGCCGGGGGGAATGGGCAGGCCGGGTGGCATGGGTCCTGGCGCAGAGGATCCGGAGGCTCAGATGAAGAAATTGATGGAGGGCGAAAAAATCTGGATAAAGACCTATCTGGCGGTGGCCCCTTCATGAAAAGAGTGGTTCACAAGATCATATGGCTGTAGATTATTTCGAATAGAAGAAAGTACTGTTGAAGGATGAAGCTATCAAAAAGACTGGACGCGTCTCCAATGGAACTTCTTAGGACGGCGGCAAGTGTGATAGTTGATGCGATGCAGACGAATTTGTGGGGTGCGGGTCTGTGACCCGCCCGCTTCTCACCCGGTGAGTTGCGGGTCGATGTGAAAATTCGGCTCAGCGAAACGGATGAAAACTCAGGGCGGGACCCTTCATGCGCTACGGCGTAAGAGAAAGGGGTCCCGCTCCTGCTATGTGGAAACCCCCGGAACCGGTGGTTGACTCGCGGCACCGGCCCAGGGGCACTTCTCTTTTCGATGTATGGGTGAGCGGCTTTCCTACAATAAGAAGGACTCTGGATGCATATTGATCCCGAGATCTTTCGCCTTCTTCCACAAAGTGGTGCGATCAATCCTCAACAGGCGCGCGGCACGAATCACATGACCCCCAGACGCCTGAAGTGTCTGCTCAATGAAAGCGCGCTCGAATTCTCGAACCGCATCCTTCAGTGGCCCAGGGGGAGGCATATTTGCCTGCTCGCTCTTTGGTGGCTTTGGAACAAAGCCATCCGGCAAGGGCAAGCTGGGACCGAAGGCCACCGGTGACACTTCGGGGGCCCGGCCCAAAAACGAGAAGGCCTCGGGGCCAATGCTCGTGCCCGGCGTGGAGAGAATCGCACGCTCGATGGCATTCTCCAGCTCGCGCACATTCCCCGCCCAACTGTGCATGAGCAGCAAGCGCATCGCCTCATCGGTCAGCGTATGCGTTCCTTTGCCCAAGCGACCGCCGATTTTGTCCAAGAAGTGCGCACAAAGCAAAGGAATGTCATCCGGTCGTTCGCGCAGAGAGGGAATGGTAATGGGCACGACATTCAAGCGATAATAGAGGTCAAGTCGAAAGCGCCCCGTTTGGATAAGTCCTTCCAGATCCCGATTGGTTGCCGAGATGAGCCGAATGTTCAATTTGATGCGGCGATTTCCGCCAATACGCTCAAATTCCCGGTCTTGCAGAACATTGAGGAGTTTCACTTGAGTAGAAAGAGGCAAATCACCGATCTCGTCCAAGAAAATTGATCCGCCGTTGGCTTCTTCAAATTTGCCGATGCGTTGTTGGCGAGCGTCGGTGAAGGCTCCTCGTTCGTGACCGAAAAGCTCAGTTTCAAGCAGCGTCTCCGGCAACGCGCTGCAATTGACTTTGATAAACGGCTTGTCATGACGGATGCCCTCAAAGTGCAGCGCCCGCGCAATCAGATCCTTACCCACTCCGGTCTCGCCGCAAATCAAAACGGTGGAATCCACATCGGCCACTTCGCGAATCACATCGAAGAGTGCGTGCATCGCTGCGCTGCGACCGACCATCCCGCCGAGCCGATGATCCCCTCCCAATCGCCTCTTCAGTTTGCTCACTTCCTCGCGCAGCTTTCGGTTCTGCAGGGCCGCCTCAATGGAATGATAGAGAAGCTCAGGCTCCAGCGGCTTGGCCAAAAAATTGGCGGCTCCTTTCTGAATCGCTTCCACGATCACGGCCGTCTCGTCATAGCCGGA
>JAZDIW010000288.1:0-8614 GCA_043804575.1 bacterium | reverse complement strand
CTCCAAGGGACAACCGCCGTCGGTCATGTTCGCTATTCGACGACGGGCAGCCTGTCCGCGCTCAATATCCAGCCTCTGGTGGTCACGACGAAGGACGGCCCGGTGGCGATCGCTCATAACGGGAATCTCACGAATGCGGCGCAGCTACATGAGGAGCTATCGAACGAGGGAGCGATCTTTCAAACGAGCAGCGACACCGAACTCCTTGTTCACTTGGTGGCTCGCTCTCGCAAGGGAACGCTTGTGGAACGCATTCGGGAGGCCGTTGGGCAAGTCACGGGCGCCTATTCGTTGCTCTTTCTTTCGCCAAGCCAACTTGTAGCGGTGCGTGACCCACATGGATTTCGACCTCTGGTGATCGGGCGAAAGGGTGACTCGGTGATGGTGGCATCGGAGACCTGTGCCTTTGATCTGACCGGAGCGAGCTATGTGCGCGATGTCGAGCCGGGAGAGATTTTCGAGGTGGATATCCATGGGCAGAGGTCCTATCATTTCGGAGCACCGAAACTCCATCAGTGTATCTTCGAGCTCATCTATTTCGCCCGGCCGGACAGCTTCATTTGGGGTGAGCCGGTGTATCGCAGCCGCCACCGATTCGGTGAGCGCCTTGCGCACGAAGCACCCACCACCGCCCAGATTGTCATAGCGGTTCCGGATTCCTCCAATACGGCCGCGGTCGGCTTCGCGCATGCCAGCGGGATTCGATTCGATATCGGTCTGATTCGCAACCACTACATCGGCCGCACCTTTATCAATCCGAGCCCCTTCATGCGTTCGTTCAATACGCGCATCAAGTACAACACGGTAACGGATGTTCTCGAAGGGCAGCGAGTCGTCCTTGTGGAAGATTCGATTGTGCGCGGCACGACTCTGAAGAAACTCGTGGGACTACTTCGGCATGCGGGCGTGCGCGAGATTCATGTGCGAGTCTCCTCGCCGCCGATTCGGCATCCCTGTTTCTATGGAATGGATTTCCCGACGCGGAAAGAACTCATCGCGGCTTGGAATTCGGAAGAGGAGATCCGCCGCTTTCTGCAGGTGGATTCCCTGCATTATCTCTCTTTGGAGGGGCTGCTGCAATGTGCGCCGGGCGACGGCCGGAATTTCTGCACGGCCTGCTTCAGCGGGAATTATCCGGTGCCCATTCCGCCGAGCGAAGGCCGGGCCCTCATCGAGGAAACCGGCGAATCGTGGGCGCAGATGGAATTGGAGCGACTTCTGGGCGGGTTGACCTAAAGCCATTCGGTTCATGACGGAGGCAATTACAAAGAAGGAAGCAGCGCAGGCGTCCTCGCAGGAGTCTGCAAGAGAAGATCCTTGCGGCGGACTCGGCGCGAGTGGCCGGCGAAATCACGGCGCGGTCTTCACGATCCCAAACCTGATTACCTTTGCGCGGCTCTTGCTGCTGATTCCGCTCTTCTACTTTCTGAAGCGCGGCGAAAAAGGGTATGGGAATTCATGGGCTTTGGCCGTTATCGGCATTGCGCTGCTGACGGATATTCTCGATGGCTTTTTGGCTCGCGTTCTGAGGCAGGCGACGGATTGGGGCAGGACATTTGATCCGCTGACGGACAAAGTGTGGATTGCGGGGCTCGGAATTTTCCTCGCGCTTCCTTGGCGCGACAATCCCTTGCCTTGGGGATTCTTGCTTCTGGTGTTGCTGCGTGACCTTCTCATCGTGGCGGGGGGCATTCATATCTATCGAAAGCGAGGAGTCATTCCTGAATCCAATAAGCTGGGGAAACTGGCGATGTTCCTGACCGCGGTGACCTTGGTATTCTATACGGTGAATTTCGCGCCTCCCGAGAGATTCTCTTGGACGCAGCCTCAGGTTGCGATGTGGACAAGCGTCATTTTCTTGGTCGCGTCAGGTCTGGCCTATTTCGCGCGATACTGGGCGCTGATTTTCTCTCATCCGGAGCCTGCCGAGCCCTCCGCATCTTCTTCAACTCAAATGGATTCCTAAAATGGCTATCCGATTTTACAACACGCTGACTCGACGGATTGAGGATTTTCAGCCCTTGGAAGAGGGGAAGGTCGGGCTCTACACCTGTGGGCCGACCGTCTATAATTTGGCTCATATTGGAAACTTCCGTGCGTTTGTCTTCTGTGACTTGTTGAGGCGATACCTGAAATATCGCGGCTTCAAAGTCTTTCATGTGATGAATCTGACGGATGTGGATGATAAGACCATCCGCGATTCCACCGCCGAAGGCATTCCGTTGGGGGAATTTACGGCGCGATACAAACGGGCTTTCTTTGAAGACCGGGATACTTTGCGCATTGAACCGGTGGAGATCTACCCCGAAGCCACCGAGCATATCCCCGATATGGTTCGCACAATAGAGCGCCTGACGGAGCGCGGGCATACCTATGTGGCGGATGGCTCCACCTATTTCAAAATCGATACCTTTCCTTCCTATGGGAAGTTTGCCAACCTTGATCTCTCCGGCATGAGAGCGGGGACGCGGATCGCCGCCGATACCTATGAAAAAGAGGATGCGCGCGATTTCGTGCTGTGGAAAGCTTGGACGCCCGAAGACGGCTCGGTTTTTTGGGATACGCCCTTGGGCAGGGGCAGGCCGGGCTGGCACATCGAATGCTCCGCCATGTCCCAGAAGTATCTGGGCGAGACCTTTGATATTCACGGCGGCGGGGTGGATCTGATTTTCCCGCATCATCAGAACGAAATCGCACAGGCGGAGGGAGCCACCGGCAAGCCGTTTGTTCGCTATTGGCTTCACTCGGAGTTTCTGCTGGTTGACGGGCAGAAGATGTCCAAGTCGCTCGGGAATTTCTATACGCTGCGCGATGTTTTGGAGCGGGGCTATCGGCCGATGGAAGTCCGCTATGTCCTTCTTGGGACACACTATCGGCAGCAGCTCAACTTCACCTTCGACGGCTTGGCGGCGGCGCGAGGTGCACTCGAACGCTTGCGGGATTTCGCCGTCAATGTGCGCCTTGCAGACGGCAAAGCGGTGGGCAAGGCTCTGGATGAAATCATCGAGCAACGAGAAGGTGAGTTTGTCACTGCATTGGACGACGACTTGAACATTGCACCAGCCTTGGGGGCTGTTTTCAACTTCGTGCGCGATGTCAGTCGCCTGATTTCGGAAAATAGGCTCGCCAAAGAAGACTCCGGGAAAGTCCTATCCAAACTCTCGGATTGGAATAAAGTATTAGGATTCATGGATTTAGAGGAAGAAGTGCTGACCGACGACGAAGTCATTCGGCAGATTGAGAGGCGAAGAGAGGCACGAGAGCGGAAGGACTGGGCCAAGGCGGACGAAATACGGGGGGAACTGGAGAGGAAAGGGATACTGCTCGAGGACAGAGCGACGGGAACTATATGGAAACGAAAGTAGTTGCACTCTTGGGAGGTGTCTAAGATATAATAGATATTGAACTTGGACGAAGAAAGTGAGGGAAATGAAGGCTGGAAGGAAGGGGGGGAAGTCAGAGGTGTAGGGCTTGACTTTTGGAAAAAATGTTTATAAATTGAAATTTGACCTTTTATCGGGACAGGGTTTGAGCTGGCGTAGCTCAATGGTAGAGCAGGTGATTTGTAATCACCAGGTTGCGGGTTCAAGTCCTGTCGCCAGCTCTAATAGCCACTCTGTGGCAATGGCTTGCGTGTCAAGATATTGCCGGACTCAATGGCCGCAAGGTCTGAGTTGGCATTTCCGTCTTTGGGTGGCGTGCCCGAGTGGCTAAAGGGGGCAGGCTGTAAACCTGCTGGCTTCGGCCTACGGTGGTTCAAATCCATCCGCCACCACTGCGGCGACGATTCACATTCCTGCAAGAAGCCCCACGGACATTTTTGAACTTAGCGTGCTCTATTCTGAATGGAGCATGCGTGAAGATGTTTTTTCTCTGCGGGCGTAGCTCAGTTGGTAGAGCATCAGCCTTCCAAGCTGAGGGTCGCGGGTTCGAACCTCGTCGCCCGCTCCAATCGTTCCTTGGGAACCGAGGGAGGCGGTTTTGGGGCCACGCGGGGCGACTTCAGCCTGCTCGCGTAGCTCAGTCGGTAGAGCGCGTCCTTGGTAAGGACGAGGTCACCAGTTCAATCCTGGTCGCGAGCTCAAGTTTTCCAAATTGAAGTACGAAATCACCTTGTAGAGGAGGTTCATCGGGCAATGTCGAAACCCAAATTCGAACGAACCAAGCCGCATGTGAACATCGGTACGATCGGCCATGTGGACCACGGCAAGACGACCTTAACGGCGGCCATCACCCAAGTTCTGTCTCTCAAAGGTCTGGCTCAAGCCAAGGCCTTCGACGAGATTGACAATGCACCGGAGGAGAAGGCGCGCGGACTGACGATCAATGTTCACCACGCGGAATATCAGACGGACAAGCGCCATTATGCCCATGTGGATTGTCCGGGGCATGCCGACTATGTCAAGAACATGGTCACCGGCGCGGCACAGATGGACGGGGCGATCTTGGTCGTTTCGGCGGCGGATGGCCCGATGCCCCAGACACGCGAACATGTGCTTCTGGCGCGCCAGGTGAATGTCCCCTATCTGGTTGTTTTCCTCAACAAGATTGACCAGGTGGATGACCCGGAGATATTGGACTTGGTTGAGCTGGAAGTGCGCGATCTTCTGAAGTCCTATCAGTTTCCCGGAGACGAGGTGCCGGTCATTCGCGGTTCGGCGTTGGAAGCTCTCTCGGATCCGAAGAATCCCCAGAAGACCAAATGCATCGTGGATCTGATGGAGGCCGTGGACGACTATATTCCCATGCCGGTGCGCGAAGTGGACAAGCCCTTCCTGATGCCGGTGGAAGATGTCTTCTCCATCACGGGCCGCGGCACGGTCGGCACAGGGCGTATTGAGCGAGGCCGGGTGAAGGTGGGAGATGAGGTTGAGATCGTAGGCTTCGGTGCCAAACGCAAGACGGTCGTGACGGGTGTCGAGATGTTTCGCAAGCTTCTTGACGACGGCCAGGCGGGTGACAATGTCGGCCTGCTGCTGCGCGGCGTGGAAAAAGAGGAGCTCGAGCGTGGAATGGTTATCGCGGCTCCCGGGTCCATCAATCCCCACACCAAGTTTGAAGGCCAGGCCTATATCTTGGCCAAGGAAGAAGGGGGACGCCATACGCCGTTCTTCAGCAATTATCGGCCTCAATTCTACTTCCGGACCACCGATGTCACCGGTGCAATCACTCTGCCCGAAGGGGTGGAAATGATCATGCCCGGGGACAATATCACGCTGCAGGTTGAACTGATTACGCCGATTGCCATGGACGAAGGATTGCGGTTCGCGATTCGAGAAGGCGGCCGCACGGTCGGCGCCGGCGCCGTGGCGAAGATTCACGCATAGGCCAACCTTCACTTTGCGTAGTCCAGGAAGCGGAGTCCTCGGTCGTCTCCGCTTCTTTTGACCGATACGGAGGTCTGTAGCTCAAGTGGTAGAGCACCGGTCTCCAAAACCGGGTGTTGGGGGTTCGAGTCCCTCCAGGCCTGCAAGAAATCAAGAGCATACGGCGAAGCGCGTGGGATGATAAAGAAACTGATCGCTTATCTTTCGGATGTGCGGACGGAAATGGGCAAAGTGAGCTGGCCGACGCGTGCGGAACTCATGGAGTCGTCGAAGTTGGTTTTGTATCTTTCGTTCATTCTGGCCGTTCTGATTTTCCTGGCCGACAACATTCTTAGCCGACTGATTAATCTTGTTATCTGAGAATGCGGGGCGGTTTTCAGCGAACAGAGCCTAGAGCGAAATCGCTCTTTTTCTGTATGTTTATGGGAGAAGAGGAAGGCGCGGGCGCAGCGGCATCTTAGGGTGCGGCGTTCCGCGTCAGAAGCGGGCAACATGGACTCCAAGCATGATCTCTGACGAATTGACATCGGAACCGCAGGACAGCACCGTGGCCGAAAGCCCGACGGCCGAGGAAAAGCGATGGTATGTCGTCCATGTGTTCACCGGCCAGGAGGAGAAGATCCGTTCCTACTTGCTGGAGGAAGCCAAACGCCAGGGATTGGAGACGAAGGTTTCGCGTGTGCTCATTCCCAAAGAGGAGGTCATCGAGATGCGCGACGGGAAGAAACGCGTGAAAAATCGCGTTTTTTTCCCGGGGTACCTCTTTGTGGAGATGGTTCTCGACCGAGCCACGGAGCATCTCATCACGAATACGCCTCAAGTGATCGATTTCGGTCGCAAGACCAAGCCACAGCCCTTGACGAAGCGCGAAGTGGACCGGATTCTCGGGCGCGTGGAGGGCAAGGCGCGGGAAGTTATCGAAATTCCGTTCAAAGTGGACGAGAGCATTCGCGTCATTGACGGCCCCTTCAAGGATTTCATCGGTGTTGTCCGTGAAATCAATGTCGAGAAGAGAAAGCTGAAGGTCATGGTCTCCATCTTTGGACGCTCGACACCGGTGGAGTTGGATTTCTTGCAGGTGACCACGGACTTGGGGACATAGCCGCGGCGCCTTTTTCTGCGGTCACTTTAAGGATGTTTTGGGGATAGTGAGGATAGAATGGCCAAGAAGATTACGGGATTCATCAAATTGCAGTTGGCGGGCGGGCAGGCAACTCCGGCGCCGCCGGTGGGGCCGGCCTTGGGGCAGAAGCAAGTCAACATCATGGAGTTCTGCAAGCAGTTCAATGCCCGCACCGAGAAGCAAAAGGGAACCATTATCCCGGTCGTCATCACCGTCTACCAGGATCGGTCGTTTACGTTCATCACAAAGACACCTCCGGCAGCGGTGCTGCTGAAGAAGGCGGCGGCCGTGGAAAAGGGCTCGGCTGTCCCCAACCGAGATAAGGTGGCGAAAGTCAACCGTGAACAAGTGCGGGAAATCGCCGTCTTGAAGATGAAGGATCTGAACGCCTACGACGAAGAGGCGGCGATGAAGATGGTGGAAGGCACTGCGCGGAGCATGGGGATCACCGTCGAGGAGTAGGGCGCGGCAGGCAAGTCATTGGGCGGGAGAACCGGACAAGTTCGTTTGCACCGCTGTTAGGAGAAAGAAGTGAAGGGATCCAAAAGGTATCAGACCAACCGGACCTTGGTGGACCGGTCCAAGGAGTACACATTGGATGAGGCTATCAGCCTCTTGAAGAAAGCCGCCAACGCCAAATTCGATGAGGTTGTGGAGTGCGCGATTCGACTGGGCGTGGATCCAAAGAAGGCGGATCAAGTCGTTCGAGGCACCGTGGCGCTGCCCGCAGGGACCGGCCGGAAGGTGCGCGTGCTCGTACTGACAAAGACCAAGCAAGCGGAAGCGGAGGAAGCCGGTGCCGACTATGTCGGTTCCGATGACTATATCGAGAAGATCAAGGAAGGCTGGCTGGATATGGATGTCATCGTGGCGACTCCCGAAGTCATGGCGCAGGTGGGAAAGCTCGGAAAAATTTTGGGTGCGCGAGGCCTGATGCCGAATCCGAAATCGGGAACGGTGACGCAGAATGTGGCCCAGACGGTGCGCGAGATCAAGGCGGGACGAGTGGAGTTCCGCGTGGACAAAGCGGGAATCATTCATCTGGGGCTTGGCAAAGTCAGCTTCACCGCCGACCAAATCAAGCAGAACATCGAGGAGTTTCTTCGAACCATTGTTCGGCTTCGACCGGCGACGGCCAAGGGCCAGTACATTCGCAACATCTACCTTTCTTCCACGATGGGTCCGGGGATTCGTCTGAGTCCCTCGGTCGCGGAGTTCAATTGATGTCCTGCAAAACGGCCACCGCTGGGGGAGTTTTCGGGGGCTGATTGTTTCTAGAGAGCGGCAATTCTACGATAATCTATGGTGACTATGGAAGCTGGTAAAAGGGGTCGGGCACAGCCCAACCCAACTAAGATTGAAACCGTCAAGAAATTGGCAGAACAATTGGGGCGTGCCAAGGCCATCTATCTGACCGATTTCACCGGGCTGAATGTGGAGCTCATGACGAAACTTCGGCATGAGTTTCGCCTGGAGAAGGTGGACTATGTCATTGGGAAGAAAACCTTGACACAGTTGGCGCTGCAAGACGCGGGGTATGCGGAACTTGTCCAGAAACTCGAGGGAGCCGTGGGAATTGCTCTGGGCTACGATGATCCCGCCGCTCCCGCGCGAATCATCGCGAAGTTCGCCGATGAGACCGAGAAACTGACGGTCCGCGCAGGAGTCTTTGAGGGTCGCCTGATTGGTCCCAAGGACATGGCGACCATCCGACATCTGCCGACCCGCAAGGAAGCGATTGCCCTGATCCTGCAGGTGCTCAATGGGCCGATGCAGGATTTTGCGACGGTTCTGAGCGGACTCTTGCAGAATTTCCTCGGTGTGCTGGATGCCATCATCGAGAAAAAGAAAGCGGCCGGTGCGGCCGAGTAGACCGCCTGTGCGCCACGGCGGACTCCGAGGGATTTCGCACTGGACGAGACGGAGTCGGTGGCCGATTTGAGATTTGTATCCTGATATATTGGAGGAAGAAGTGCAACAGATTATTGAAGCCATCGAGAAGATGAGCGTCATGGAGCTTGTGGAACTGAAGAAGGCGCTGGAAGAGAAGTTCGGCGTCAAGGCGATGGCTCCGGTTATCATGGGCCCTATGGCTTCCGCGGCACCGGCAGAGGCCAAAGTCGAGGAGCAGACGGAGTTCACCGTGGTTCTGATGGGCGCCGGG
>JAZDIW010000287.1:0-13338 GCA_043804575.1 bacterium | reverse complement strand
GCACAAAAAGGGCAGAAACTGGTTTGAGGTTTCTCCGTTTGCACGAAAAAATCCGAGGGGCGTCGTCCCCTCTCGCTGGCGATAATTACCCATCGTTTCTGAATCGGGTCATGCCGAAGCTCAGGCATGGAAACTCCTATTCTCGCTTTCTATGATACCTTGTCCAACTCTTGAGGATGCCACCAAAGAGGATTGATTTCCGAAAAGAGCGTATCCCGCGTTTCTATCTCTTCTACGCGCAGCCATTGGTCGTCCGCCACGGGCTCTCCACTCGCCACTCGCCGCAAGATCGCGTGAAGGAATTCAAAGTCGCGGGCGTGGCGAAGGACTCGCATCTCGGCATAGTCGGCCGCGCTCATCGTACTGATGAGAAATTGCCAATCGGAACTTTCCAGAAGGAGAAGTTCACGCGCCATTTGCCTGAGGAGCCGCTGAATCGAGGAATCCATGTTGCTGCCCAGTCGCACGACCTCTCGCTCCATCTGCTCTTCGGCATCGTAGACATACGGCCAAGTCCACCGATTGCCGTCATTAAACCAGATATAATGAAATCCGCCTTCTCCCCAAGAGCCCTCCGGTAATTGGATGACCTTGGCCTCTTCCACAGAGTGAACATATTCCGAGCCCGTAACCAAGCTCACTTCGGGCGCGCGATGCAACTCCTCGATGACTTCTCGAAGCCAGCGCGGCCCTTCAAACCACCAATGACCGAGAAGTTCCGTGTCATAGGGCGAACAAATGATGGGGAAGTCTATTTCTTCTTCCCGAATGATTTGCCGGACAAGATGCGCGAAATGCACCGCGTTCTCGTGGACGCGCTGCGGCGTGGCATCGGGGGAATATTCCAATTTGTCGCCCAAGTCTGCCTTGGCGCTGGTAACTTTCCAATAGCGATGGCCGCCCGGAAAATGCTTCTTATGAAAATCAAGATAGTTGCCGTCGCCCGGATACCCCCATTCTCCCGACCAGACTTGCAGACCGGTTTTCGGATCCCGTGTCAGAACCGCCACAGGATGTTCGTGCGGAAGACGAGAGGACACCCAATGAAGCGAATAGGGAGAACGATTCGTCCGTTCGACTTCTTCGGGGGCTTGGCTTTTCATGAATTGATTCCAGAGTCGCTGAAGTCCCTCAAATCGAGCCAAATAGACTCCAATCGCCTTTCCGCCGGACAGCAGGTACGAGTCGATGATGAAGAAGCGAATTCCATAGCGAGACAGGAACTCTTCCAAGCCGCGCCGAGCCACCGCAGGGGCTTCGGGGTGAATCGGATTGGCCCATGCATAGGCCGGACGGTAGGCGCATTCGGGCAGCCAAATCCCTTGAGGCTCTCTGCCAAAATGCTTCCGATACGCGGCGATTCCTTGTCGAAGTTGGCCGTTGACAGCCGTGTCCCTTGAAAGCAGTGGAAGATAGCCGTGAGTTGTGGCGCAAGTGATGATTTCAATATGCCCTTCATCCTGAAGCCGCCGAAAAGCTTGGACGACATTCTCATTCCATCTCTCCACAAAGTCGCGCGCAATATCCCGGTAGAATCCCACCCACATCTTCGCCAGGTTCGACAAGTGTTCATCTCCGCGCTGAGCAAACTCTGCCATATTGAGCTGCGCCGTCTCTATCTTTGCCTCAAGATAATCTTTGAATTCGGAGGCAAAGACCGGGTCGCACAATTGCTCACAGAGGACAGGGGTGAGTCCCAGCGTTATTTTGGGTGAAATGCCGCTGGAGACAAGTCCTTCCAAGATTCGCAGCAGGGGAATGTAACACTCCGCCGTGGCTTCACTGAGCCAGTCCATTCCATGCGGCCAGCGTCCGTGAGAAAGCACATAGGGAAGATGAGAATGAAGAACGAAAGTGAATGATCCTTGTTTTGCCATTAGTTATCCTCGGGTTAAAATCTAATGTCTTAAATTGTCCAATTGGCCGCCAGTTCCTCGGCACTCAGAAGTTTGAATCGCAAGACTCCTTCTCGCGGCACACGATCCCGCAGAAAATCCCCTTCCGAAATCGATGCGGCAAAGGCGCACTCGCTCCCCTGCACAACGCCCACCTCGGTAAAAGGAATCGAAACCTCCACGATATCCTGCATCGCACAGCGTGCCTGCGAGACACCTGGCGTTGACCCTGCAGAAGCGCGAATCACTCGAAGAGGCGGCAAAGGATTCCCTTTCTGGAGTGTCCAAACAAAAACGGCTGTCTCTTCGCCGGAAATCTCAATGGACAGAGCGCAACCGGAAGATTTGTCGAGCACGGATCCCTCGGAGAAATCGATACGCAAATGAAACGCATTGGAGTCGAATCCATAGTGGATTTTCTGAATGATTCTCTCCGTTTGCGCCATCGAGGCGCCGAATTTTCTCGCATCAAGACAGACGGCGCCGACCCATTCATAGAACGAAGTCGCACGGCCGTCGAGCACGGGAGTCATCTCGAAAGCCGGCTGCCCGGCTGCTCCGGCAGAGACCGGCATCGCAACGGGCGTATCCAGCATCGAGGGCGGCTCGAGACCCGCCGCGCGGAAAGCGTGCCGCAAAAAGCCGCGAAAGAGCTCATCGAATTGACCCTCGAAACTGGAGTGGAACGGCTCGCCGAACCACCAGAACCAATCGGAGCCCTCCGCAAAGTAGAGAGCTCGCCGCACCTCCTCGTTTTGGTGCAGAGCCTCCGGAACCTGAGCCTCCAGTTGTCTTCGCACCCTGCGCAGCACATCCCATGCGCGATTCTTTACCGGATCTCCGATCCAAATATGAAAATCGGCGTCTATCCACGAACCCGGATGAAAGGCGGAGATCCTCTCGGACTTCTCGGCCGCGGCCACATGCTTGGAGTAGGTTGAGAAGCAGAGCTTCGTCTCTTTTGTCAAAGTTCGGAACAAACCTCGCAGGAAAGCTTCTCCGCCATCGGGAAAATATTCCCACGGATTCTCGCCATCCAAGATGACGGCCACACAGCGATTCGCTCGGCCCCGGGTCTTCTCTTCAATCTGCCGAAGGCGCCCGCAAAAATCCGCCACCGAATCGGCGGCTGCGTTGCGGGCGTATTGAAATCCGATGGCATCGGAGAGTTTTCTATCGCGGAAAAAGAGTCGAATCTCGCGTCCATTTGCCCGAAATAGGAAGGACGCAAAAGCATCCGAGACCTGCCCCGTTTCCAGTCGAGAACGGTAAAGATTCTCTTCGTCGGTGGCCGTCCATTGAAATCCACTGGCACAGATAAGGGCGAGCGCTTCTTCTGAAAGAGAACCCTCCGATGGCCAGAGGCCGGCAGGTGCCTTGCCAAAGTGCGCTTTGAAAGACTCTTTCGCCCACTCCAATTGTCCCTGTGCATCTTCGGGATACTTGAAAGGAACCGTTGGAAGCACGGCCTTCGGCAGATCCGTTGAAGCAATGCTGCCGTCGCAAAGAAGCGGAAGAATCGGATGCGCGAAGGGCGATGTGGACAGCTCAAAGAGGTCCTTCTCCCAAAGACGCCGATAGGTCGGAATGACCGCCTGCAATAGCTGCCGATGGACTCGTAGGACAACTTCGCGCTCCTCCTCATTGAAGTCCCGCCCTTTCTTCAGGAGCTGGCGAATCTCAGGAAGCTTGCGTCCCGTAAAGCCAATCCAAGCAAGATGGAAAAGAACCGTCAGGTCCAAGATGTCTTTGTCGGAAAATCGCCGCGCCTTTCGCAGTAGCTCGGCGGCGTCCACCTTCTCTCCCCGGCGCGAGAGGAGTTCGACATAGCGCGGCAAGGGCCGAAGAAGCATTTCCCAATTGACGGAGAAGAAGTGCTCCAGTATGAAACATCGTTCCTCTTCCGTCAATTCATGGGCGGGAGTTCGAGATACCCGCTCGAATTCATCCGCCACGGGCGCCGACGCCTGCTGCGCGATTTGCTCCAGAAGCACCGGCGTGAAATTGAAGGTAACCTGAGCCGCTTCACTTTCGCAAATGGCCGCCATGTCCGTGTAGCCGCGCGCGGCATGAAGTCTCACCCAGGGCATCATGGCTCGAGCAGAATCCGGCAACCGATACGAGGGCTGATGGTGATGCCAAAGGAAAAGAACGGGCAGTGGATTGGACGCGACCATCAGGACAACTGCAGCATGATGCCCTCGGGAATCACCGTGATCCCTCGGCTGGTTACCGTGAATTTCGCCGCATCATCGCTCGAACTCACCCCAATCTGCATCCCCTCAGGGATCTTGACACCCTCGCAAAGGATGGCGCGATGCACGCGCGCTCCTCGGCCGATTTCCACTCCTTCCATCAGAATGGAATCCGTCACCAGCGAATAGCTGTTGATTCGCACACGCGGCGAGAGAATCGAGCGATAGACGCGACCCCCGGAAATGATACACCCCGGAGAGACAATGGAATCAAAGGTCGCCCCGACCCGGCCTTCATGCTCATAGGCAAAAACCGTTTTCGCCGGAGGATATTGTCCATAATAGGTGCGAATGGGCCATTCGGTGTCGTAGAGGTTGAACAGAGGTTCTACACTAATCAAGTCCATATTAGCATCATAATAGGAATCAATGGTTCCGATGTCGCGCCAGTATTTGTAGACTTTCTTGTTCTCATCCTTAAAAATATAGGCGAATACCTTTTCCTTTCGGGCAATCAAATGGGAGAGCACATTTCGCCCGAAATCATGAATGGAATCCTTCTGCTTCGAATCCCGGATCGCTTCCCGGACAAGTCTTGCCGTATCGAAAACATAGACACCCATCGAGACCAGACATTTCGTCGGATCCTCCGGAAACGTCGGCGGATCAGGCACTTTCTCAAGAAATCCCTTCACGCGAAAATCGGCATCAACATTCATGACGCCCATTTGTTTGGCTCTTTCCTTGTCCAGCTCGACAGCCGCGACCGTCACCTCCGCTCCCGTCCTCTCATGAAAAGCAATCATATCTCGGTAGTTCATCTTATAGACATGATCCCCGGAAAGCAGAAGCACCCGCTGGGGTCTGTAGCGCTCCAATAGATTGATGTTCTGGTAGACGGCATCCACATTGCCGACATACCACCCTTCGGCCGTGCGATGCTGAGGCGGAACCGACTCGATGAACTCACCGAGTTCGTGCCGAAAGACGGCATTCCATCCGGAGCGAATATGGCGGTCTAGCGTAATCGAGCTGTATTGGGTCAACAGATAGATCTCGCGGATTCCGGAATTCAGACAATTGGATAGAGTGAAATCAATGATCTTGTAGATTCCTCCGAAGGTGACCGCGGGTTTCGCCTTTTCCTTCGTCAAGGGATAGAGCCGTTCTCCGCGACCTCCCGCCATCACAAGCGTCAAGGTGTGCATCATCGTCTCCACTCAGCTTATGGGGTTGCCAACACTTCGCGAATCCGCATTTTCAGTTCGCTGAGGTCGCCGGACTTCACGACATAGGCGTCCGCCGCCCAAGTCATGAAATTATCCTTATAGGCAGAATAGGCCGTATTCAGAATGATTTTCTGCCGCTTGTCCTTGGCCAGGATTTTCTCCGTCAGCTCGATGCCGTTCATTCCCGGCATCAGAATGTCAAGAACAATCAAATCAAATTGCTGCGTTTTCAGCAGCTCAAGCACTTCTTGGGCATCGCACGCCACCGTGACGACATACCCTTCCTGTTCCAGCTCCATCTGATAGAGCAGTCGCAAATTTTTCTCGTCGTCTGCGACCAATAACTTCTTCTTCTTCATGGTTGCCTCCCAATAATTTCGAATGACAGATCCAACGCCGAAGCGCTGTGAGTCAGCGCACCGATCGAAATGGCATGGACACCCGTTTCGGCGTAGGCCCGCACATTTTGCAGTGATACGCCGCCCGAAACTTCCAAGAAAATACCCGCCGGTGCCGCTTGTGCGGCTTGCCTCACTTTCGCTACCGAGAAATTATCAAGAAGAAAATTCCGAAATCCCATGCGGATGCCTTCGTTTAATTCTTCTATTGTCGTAACTTCGAGCTTTCCATGCTCGAGAATATCTTGGTGCACACCCGGGGCACTCCGCTTCCACTCATCGAGTCGCCTCTCCAGTCCCTGCAATCCGCCCAGAGCCGCCAGATGATTGTCTTTGACGAGAACGGCTTGACTGAGAGTTGTTCGATAGCACTCTCCCCCGCCCTTCCGGACAGCTTCCATCTCCAGCATCCGCAGACCCGGCGAGGTCTTTCGCGTGCAGAGGATAGTGGCCGAATAGCCGCGAACCGCCTCGACAAACCGCGCCGTCAGAGTGGCAATTCCGGACAACCGACACAGGAAATTCAATGCGGTTCGTTCCGCTCGGAGCATCGCCCCCAATCTTCCGGCAATGTGCATAATCGCATTCCCCCGACTTACGGACTGACCGTCTTTCTTCAGCACTTGAATCTGCACATTGGGATCCAAGAGCCGGAAGACGCGAGAAGCCATCTCCGTTCCCGCCAGAATCCCCGCTTCCTTCGCCTGAATCACTCCCTCTGCGGTCTCGCTTTCGGAAAAGAGAGAATCCGTCGTAACATCCCTGCCATCCGGAATGTCTTCTCGAAGCGCCTGCTCGATTATGGCGTCCAAGTCGGGCGAATCGTATTCTGTAGAACTACCTCGCATAGATGATTAGTCGATTTTTCTCAAGGGAGCGAATTGGACGGCCAACAGCTTGGAGCCGATCCCTTCAAAGGCGACTCGGATTTTCAGGTCCGCCCAGCCTCCGGATTTCGCCGTCACAACCCCCCGGCCAAACTGGGGATGCTCAACCAAATCTCCAATCCTGTAAGGAATCCCCTCGGTTCGAAGGGTCTTTGCTCGGCGGTGAGAAGAGAGAGAATCATGAGCCGGCGCAGACCCCTCCTCCTCCTCTTCGACTTGCCACCACTCGCGCTCCCCCAGTTTCCTTTCAGGCGGAAGTGTCCATCCCTGCAAGTTCTCCGGGTGAATTTCCCGCAAGAAGCGGGAAGGCTCCGCCTGTGAGATTTTCCCCCGCTGCCACCGCTGCGTGGCGTAGGTCAGATAGAGTCTTTTCCGGGCGCGCGTCACTCCCACATAGAACAGGCGCCTTTCTTCCTCGATCTCCGCCTCGCTATTTCCGCTCCGTTCATGAGGGAAAAGTCCTTCCTGAAGACCGACGAGAAATACATAGGGAAACTCGAGACCCTTGGCCGTATGAAGTGTCATCAGCGTGACCGCCTCGGCTCGGTCTCGCCAATCGTCCACATCGGAAATGAGGGCGATTTCCTGCAGAAAGTCATCGAGAGTCATCGCAGGATTGGCACGGCAGCGCTCTTCGGCACCCGCGACAAGCTGGTCAAGATTGTCCAAGCGCTCTTGCGCCTCCTGCGTGCCCTCTTGCTGCAATTGCGCGCGAAGACCAGAGGCCACCATAAGCTCTGCGATGAGTTCCGACACCGAGAGTGCGGCCGTTCTTCGCCGGAAGGAATCTATTAAGTCCTGCGTTGCGTTCAGACGAATTTTGGCTGCCGGAGTCAAATCGGGTACTTCCTCGAGCCTACTCAGCGTTTCCCAAAGCGTGCATCCCCATTGTCGAGCCGCCTGTTCAAGGCGCAAAATTGTCTTCGGGCCGATGCCGCGCGATGGAGCGCCAAAAAGCCGACGCAGCGAGAGCTCGTCCGAGGGATTTGCGATGACGCGAAGGTAACTGAGCGCGTCCTTGATTTCCTTTCGCTCATAAAAGCGAATCGCCCCGACCAAATGGTAGGGGATCATCTGCGCAAGAAGCGCCTCTTCAAAAGGACGAGATTGCGCATTGGTGCGATAGAGAACCGCAAACGCACACCAGGGAATTCCTTGTTTCCTTGCCAGGTGAAAGATCTCGCCGACGACTTCCTGCGCTTCGTCCAGATCCGTGCGGCAAACGCGGAGAACCGGCCTGTCACCGCCCTTCTGCGATGTCCAAATTCGTTTTTCTTTGCGCGCACGGTTCCGGGCAATCACATCATTCGCGACATGCAAAATCGCTTCCGTCGAGCGGTAGTTCTGCTCCAGACGGCAGACGATGGTGTCTGGGAAGTCTCGCTCAAATTCAAGGATATTTCGCAAGTCGGCGCCACGCCAGCCATAGATAGATTGGTCATCATCCCCGACGACGAAAAGACTTCGATGCACCTGCGCTAAACGCCGCACCAGCTCGTACTGAAGCCGATTCGTGTCCTGATATTCGTCCACCAAAACATGGCGATACCTTTTCTGAACTTTCTCAAGAATATCCGGGTGCGCATCAAACAGCTCAATGGGAAGGCGAAGGAGATCATCGAAATCCATCGCCTGGGATTGCCGCAATAGGCCGTTATATTCATCCAGGATCTCCGGCAGCAAACGATGGAACGGATGGCGCTTTTCCGACGGAGGCTCCCGGCCGTTCTTTTTTGCGCTGAGCCAATTCCGGAGCAGGGCAGGAGAAAGCTCATCTCGCGCAATTCCTCTCTGGCGCAGAACCGCCGCCAGCACGCGTTCACTGTCATCGGTGTCATAGATCGAAAAACTGCGCTCGTATCCCAGAACCTCTCCAAATTCTCGCAGGAGCCGGGCACAAAAAGAATGAAAAGTCCCCGCCCATGGAAGCGCCCGTCCCTCGCCCATCAGACCTGATAGACGCTCACGGAGTTCATCGGCGGCCTTATTGGTGAACGTGAGCGCGAGAAGGCTCTCGGGATTCGCACCTTTCTCCGCAATCAGATAGGCAACCCGGGCGGTGAGTGCGCGCGTCTTGCCGGTTCCGGCACCCGCCAACACAAGCAGGGGCCTGACAGGCGCCGCAACCGCCGTCTGCTGTGCCTCATTCAGTGTAGAGAGAATCTGTTCGACCTCTGCTGTCATCCTGCCTCAGAGGTGTCTTTCTGGGCTTGCCGGCGCGCCTTGTCCGCCTCGGCCTTTGCTCTCAGGTGCTCTCGAGCGGTTCGCGTGAAGGCATGCGAGCCGTCTTCCCGAGCAACAAAGAAAAGATAATCCGCTTTCGCGGGATTCAACGCCGCTTGAATCGCCCGCAGTCCCGGATTATTGATTGGCCCGGGAGGTAACCCTTTGTAACGATAGGTATTGTAGGGGCTGTCTACTCTCAAATCGCGCAGAGTCAAACGACTTGGTCCGCGACCAAGGACATAACTGACCGTGGGATCCGCCTGCAGGAGCATGTTTTTCTGCAACCGATTATGATAGACAGCCGAGACAATTTCCCACTCGGGAGGCCAGAGCACCTCCCACTGCAAAATGGAAGCCAAAGTCATCGCTTGGTGCCGGTCCAAATCGAATCTCGCGCCCGCAACAAAAATCGTGTCGGGCACTCTTCGCAAAAAATTCAAGACCATTCGCATGGCCGCGCGACGCGCATCCATCCGCTCATAGAAGAAATAGGTGTCGGGGAACAAGTAGCCTTCGAGGCCAACATTTGACAATCCCAAGGACTCCGCAAAGGCCGTATCATAGACCGCCCCCATGAACTGGTTCGAATCAATCTCCGCCGCCGACTGCAGCAGCTCGGCGATTTGAGCCGCTGTCAGGCCCTCGCGAATAACCACCCGCACTCCCGCGGCTTGCACTTTCGTTAGGGACTGAATCAGCCGCTTCAGAGGAAGTCCCGGCGACAAAGTGAGTTGCCCCGCCTGCAAATCATGCTCCGCGTCAAAGAACCGCGCCGCCAATCGAAATATGTCCGGTTGATCCACGAGTCCGGCGACGAAGAGGCGCTGGCCAATCTCCCGGACACTCGCCCCGGAAGAAATCACGATACGCACGGGATTCCACGGGAAGCTCGATGGAGCTTTTCCCACAAAAAATTGGCCGAGAAACTCCCCGAGCAGGAGAATCCCCGCAGTCAGCGTGAGTAGAACAACCCGAAGGATCGGTTGCCGACCGGATTTTGAATTAGGCGGCATCTTTGGACACTCGTAGAATAACGCGCATGGTTGTTCCCTGACCGGGCATGGACTCTTTCAGCAAAAGACGGCCTCCGTGATAGTCCTCAATGATGCGGCGAGCCAGAGACAGACCCAATCCCCAGCCTCGCTTCTTCGTTGAGAAACCGGGGCGAAAGATATGCTTTCGATCTCGCGGTTCGATGCCCCGGCCGTTATCCGTGACATCCACAAAGACCTTGTCTCCACGGCGAAAACATCGCAGCGAAATCCGGCCGCCTTTTTCATCGAGAGCATCCAAGCTGTTCTTGATGAGATTCTCAAGAACCCAACTGAAGAGTTCACGATTCACAGGGACAAGCAAATTGCAGTCCGTGTTCGCCGTGATTTCGATCGCCTTTCCTGACTTGGGCAGCCGCGACCGGAAATAGTCTGCGGTTTCCTGAATAACCTCTTCGATTGAAGTGGGAACGAGGGTTTCCGTGGAGCCGATCTGAGAGAAGCGAGCCGAGACTTTTTCCAGCCGATGTACATCGCGAGCCATTTCGTCAAGGGCGCGCGATTGTGCCCCTTCCGCTCGCAGAAGTTCCAGCCATCCCAAAAGGGAAGTGAGCGGAGTTCCAAGTTGATGAGCCGTCTCTTTGGCGAGTCCCACCCAAACCATGCGTTCCTCGCTGCGCCGGATGTTGTGAAAACCGGTATAGCCGACCAGAATGAAAAGAGCCGCCGCCAAAATCTCGAGCCAAGGAAGCCAGCGCAACTGGCGAATCGCCACGGAATCCCCATAATGAAACCAGTCTATTTGTCCGGGGGCGATCTCGATCCCCATGGGCGCATTTCCACGCCGGTCCATGATGGAAACGAGACGCTTGAGTCTCGCGATAGCTTTTTGGGATGTATCACCAGGCGCGACGTCCACATTCTTCCAGAATTTCGGATTCCCTTCTGAATGCGTAACGATCACAGGAAAATCCACCGCCTGAATCAGCGGGAGAGCCTCAGCGGTCAGCACGTCGTTTTCGCTGGTGACTAGTTCCCTATAGCGGTCAATCGTCAGAGCCAGGGATTGTCGAGCGCTGGCGCGCAGCTTTTCGATAATCACCTGAGTATAGACAAGAACCGAGACGATCAGAGTCACCGCCCCGAGAAAAAGTAATCCCTTAAAGGTTCCGATGTAATAGTAGCGAGGTCGTCGCCGCATATTTTTCACACTCGATGGAGGCTACGAACTCTCTTCCGCCGAGGCATCGCTGTCGAATTTCAGCGCGTACTCTCGAATCTTTTCCTCCTGTCGGGTCATCATCTCCGCCAAGAGACCAAAGGAGAAAAACTGAACTCCCACGACGATGAGCAAGACCCCCAAGAAAAGCAGGGGACGATTTCCGATCCAGATGCGCTGAAGCCATCCGATGACCAGATAGAGGTTGATTGCGAGACCAAGGAGAATCGCGACAAGCCCCAAAGTCCCGAAGAAATGCAGAGGATTTCGAGTGAATCCCGTCAGATAGAGAACGGTAATCAAATCCAGAAAACCGCTTAAGAATCTCTTCATGCCAAACTTCGTCTGACCATATTTTCGAGCATGGTGTTGGACGGGAATCTCGCTGACACGAAAGCCTTGTTTATGAGCCAGGACCGGCAGAAAGCGGTGGAGCTCCCCGTAAATATCCAAATGCTCCACGACCTCGCGCCGATAGGCTTTCAGGCCGCAGTTGAAGTCATGCAGACGAATTCCGGATAGCCTGCCCGTAACGAAGTTGAACAGCTTCGAAGGCAGCGTTTTCGACAAGGGATCGCGGCGCTTTCGTTTCCACCCGGAAACCAAATCGTAGCCTTCATTCAATTTCTTCAAGAGGGCCGGAATCTCCTGGGGATCATCCTGCAGGTCCGCATCCATCGTGATAACCATGTTTCCTCGCGCATTTCGGAAAGCCGTTTGAAGTGCCGCCGATTTGCCATTATTCTTGCGAAACGAGAGAACATGAACTGTCTTGTCTTTCCTGCAGAGGTCTTTGAGCATCTGCAGAGAATTGTCCGTGGAGCCGTCATCCATGAAAAGAATCTCTCGCGAGAGAGCGCACTTCTGGCACACCTCGACAATCGAAGCATAGAGCTCTCCGAGGGATTCCTCTTCGTTATAGAGAGGAACGACCACAGTGATGTCCGGTTTTTCTACGGCCATGGGATTCCGCCTTATTGGACAAACAAGTAGGATTCAAGAGCCCCTGGGAATAGCTCTCAGAATTGGCTTCTCCATCTTCCAGATGAGACGGAATCGCCCGTCGTCCGTCTCACAGGCCACCTCGGTCGGCACAAGCCAACCGCTGCGAACGACATAGTGACGAAAAGTCTTCGTGAGCGATTCTCGGCCGGCGCGTTCCACTCGCTCCTGCAGGATTTCCCCTCGGCGGGCCGATGCGACAAGCTCATAATGCGCGACTTCTGTTCGTCCACGCAGGACATACCTATCGCCGGAAGTCATCACCGTATCCAGTTGGAACGCACCGGTCCGCCCTCCCAGAGGAAATGGAATCAAGTCTCGAAGATCCCAATTGGGTACCTTCAGCGGGAACAGCTTGGCCAGGTCAAGGGTATTCATGTCGTCAATGACTTGTGGCGACGAAAACGGCGGCCAATAGACAAACTCCCGAGGCGTCAGGAAAAAATCTCCCAACACCGACCGATAGGGTTGTCGAAACTGCAGACCGATGCGCTCCCCTTGGAGATATTGAAAACTGCCCGCGGCACTCCAATGATCCTCATTCACCTCTATCGTGACTTTCACCGGAGCAAAAAGGGATTCCCACGCCACGGAGCGATCCAGATGCAAACGAAGTATCTCCTCGGCACTCCAGCGACCTCCTTCGGGAGCTCTCAGAACCGAGCGGCTTGCGCAGCCACTTAAGAGAAACGCAAGAAGAAAGATGCAGATGGGAATTCTACAGATCAAGCTTCCGCCTCAAGCTCTCGGACTGTGGATCATACTTCAGTGCTTTCCGGTAGAAACCGCGGGCTTTCGATTTCGCACCACCCGCGGCATGGACATCTCCCAAATGTTCCATGATCGGAGCACTCCGCGGTTCGTGTTTCAACGCCTTGCGAAGCCATCGAATCGCCGACTTGTTGTCCCCCAATTTGAAAAAAATCCACCCCATCGTATCCAAGAAGGACGCATTTTCCGGTTCGGCCGCACAGGCTTTTTCCGCCATTTGCTTGGCATGAGCCAAGTCCAGGCCTCGCTCGGCAAGAGTGTAGGCATAGTTGTTCAAGAAAATGGCGGCGCTATCGGAGAGTCGTATGGCCCGCTCATAAAGCTCCTGAATTCTTTGGATGCTGTCCATTCCGGCATAGATGAGCCCCAATACTCCCAACGCGGAGAAGTTGGTGGAATCGAGCCGTAGGGTCTGCTCCAAAGAAGCGATCGCCTCGCCGGTCTTTCCCTGTTGATTTTGGCAACTCCCCAGAAGGCTCCACAGTCCGGCATTCGCGGGGATCCGCTCGATGGCTCTCCTTAGC